>JBCCGX010000699.1:0-5550 GCA_039029035.1 Acidobacteriota bacterium
TTGCCTATCGAGGGTGGTGAAGAGCGCGTCGCCATGGGTGGTGAGCCGACCATAGGTGCGCGAGCGCACACGCCAGTGGTACGAGGCCCCGGCGCGCACCAGGTGTGGCGGTAGGACGACGTGCGGCGCCGAAGCATCGACATCGGCGGTGAAGACCGGCGCACCACTCAGCTGGCTGACTTCGACCACGTAGCGCTCGATGCCTGGCAGCGGTGTGAAGCGCAGCACGGGGGTATCGGTCAAGACGGTGGCGCCGCTGGCGGGTGACATACCCAACTTTGTTGATCCCAGGTCGGTTCCGCGGATGCGGCTGGCGCCAGGGCGCCTGCCGGGGCGCACAGCTGGTGACAGCCGTGGCAGCGAGGTCATGGTGGGCACCGAGCTCAGCCGACGGACCGTGCCCTGGAGTGCCTGGACCCGGTCCGGGCCGATCCGAGCCCGAGTCGCTGGGCCGATGGCGAATCGGCTGCCGTGGCGGAAGACCACGATCAACTCGGCGGTGGCGGTCGTGCGCACGTGGGCGCCGGATGGCAAGTGGGCGAAGAGCTCGAGGCGGTCCTCGGCGCCGCCCTCCGGCGGGCGGACGAAGATCTCACCGCGAAGCCAGCACACCAGGGCTGTCGGCGCGGTGCTCGCGGTGCGCTGGGCCGGAGCGAGATCCGCCGGGTCGAGCTCGGCCGTGACGTGACCGGGGAGGCCCAGCGCCAGCAACAGCGCCACAATCCATCGTCCCTGCCCAAGAGTGGTTACCCCATGGAACGATCCTCCGGTATCGCTGTCAGATGTGTGTCGGGTGGGATTCTGTCGCTTAGGGTCTGGTCGATTTAGCCCTCTCACATTTCTCAACGCGGGAAGTTTCGGTGCACGATGCCATCGCAAGTCGAATCGTCTGCGCCGCCCGGTCTTGGCGACTAAGCCGAGGCCTGGCGACTACGAAGTGGCAGCGTTTGTCGTCTGAGCCAATCGGTGGCGCAGCCCGAGAGCAGCCGCCAAGACGATGGGCAGCGTGGCCAAGAACGGCGCGACCGGCAAGAGGAGCTGATGGTGCAAAAAGAGCGCCTTGGAGACCACCGTCCAGCTACTGCCTAGGACGATCAGGCCCACGGCGCCATGGACTGGCCTGGCGCGCCGAGCGCCGAGAAACCCCACACAGCAGGCGGCCACGAGGCTTCCCGCCGTAGCCAGCCACGCCGGGCGAGCGGCGGCCTCGAGGGGGGTGTCGTCCAGCATGGAGGCGGTGATGAAGGCCTGCAGGAGGGGGCCGGAGATGGCCTCGGGCAGATCGGGACGGGGAGGAATCCGGTAGGCGCTGTCGCTCGCCCCAACGTAGGTGGCGCCGACCAGGACCAGCCGATGGCGAAAGAAACCGGGACGCTGCTCCAGGATCCGCGGCAGGTCGCGCCACGAGATCTGCTCGAATTGATGCGGATCGAGGCGGAAGTCGATCCACAGGCGCTCACCGCGTCCCGCCGTGTCGGGTGGCCGAGGCGGATCGGCGGCGAGTCGCGCCAGGCGGGTGGCAAAGGCCGGCCGTTCGATCCCTTCGACATCACGGAAGCGCCAGCGCGCGTAGCGCACCACACCATCGCGCTCCTGATCGATGTTGACGAAGCCGAACAGGCTTTTGGCGCGCTGCGGACCGAGCCCGGCCGTGATCAGGCCGGTGACCACCTCCGGGCCGACCACCGTACCGTCCGGCGGCGAGAAGGCAGCCAGGACGAGGCGGTCGGCGTGGCGCAGAACGAGGTCGTTAAAGGCTGGCGAGTCGCCCCATGGCTCGGGCAGCAAGAGGTCGATAGCAATGCCCGCCGCACCGGCGTCGAAGACTCGGCCCAGCAGAGTGCCCATCTCGTCGCTCTTGGCTTGCAGAGGGCGCGGGTCGGCGGCCAGGGTGGCGTCGTCGAGTAGCAGGAGAATCGGTGGGTGGCTGGCGGTTCGGGTCGAGGCCCGAGCGAGACGCCAGTCGACCAGGCGCTGCTCGAGGGGTGCTAGGGGCGCTTCGGCCAGGGCCGCGGCGAAGGCCGTGAGGAGGCCGAGCAGTAGGCCGAGGGCAATGCGCCGCGGGGCCTCTCGGCGTCGCCGCCGTCGCGCGCTGCGCTCGCTCAGGGCCTGGCGCAGTTCGTCGACCAAGCGGCCGGCCGACGGCGGGCGAGCGCTCGGCGAAGGCGCTTGTGCCGCGGCCAGGATGGGGAAGGGCGCCGGCCGGGAGTCAGCGTCGTCGGGGGGCGGCGAGCGGCCTTCGAGGGTGGCGCGGATCAGGGCGCCGAAGGCGAAGATGTCGGCCGCGACGGTGGGCTCGTCACCGGCCAGGATCTCTGGCGCGACATAACCGGGGGTACCGAGCAGCGGCGCTTTGACAGGCGGTGTTTCCGGCCGGTCGCCCCGATCACCGGCGGCGAGGGGATAGGGTGCGGTCGGTGTATCGAGGCTGGCGGCTGGGTCCAAGCTGGGTGTCGCTTCGGGATCGGCGAAAAAGCGAGACAGACCGAAATCGAGCAGCTCCACCTCCGGAGGGATCCCCGCTTGAGCGCGGTGGAGGAAGACGTTCGCCGGTTTGAGGTCGCGGTGCAAGATGCCCGCGGTGTGGGCGTGATCGAGGGCGGCAGCGATTTGCTCGAAGAGCGGCAGCGCCTGGTGTGGCGTCAACGGGCCGCGCCGCAAGCGCTCGGCGAGGGTCTCGCCCTCGAGGAAGGGCATCACCAAGTAGGGAAACTGGCGCTCCGACTCGATCCCGAAGTCGGTGACCCCGACGACGTTCGGGTGCTCCAGGCGCCCCAGGGTCTCGGCTTCGCGGCGAAACTGCTCGCTGACCGGGTCGCCGGTATGGTCGTCTGGGGGGGCGTCCGTGCTGCCGATCGCGAAGCCGCCTGGCTTCAAGGGCATTTTCACCGCCACCAGCCGGCGGATGCCGAGGTGGCGCGCTTTGTAGACCCGCCCCATACCGCCGGCGCCGATGCGTAAGAGCAGGCGATACTTGTCGTCGAGCACCGCCGGCCCGGGAAAGACGGTTTTGAGCCGGGCACCATCTTCGGCGCAAAACCGACGATGGTCCTCGCGGCAACGCAGGCAGACGGGGCATTCCTTCATGGTGGGAGATCTCGCGCCCTCATCACCGAATGGTACGCTGTTGAGATGAGAGAGATTGAATCGCGCCGGCGATCCGCCAAGGGCTCGCCTGGGCAATGTACCAGAGGGTCGCGGGCTCGCTATGGGTGGTGAAGGCAGCGTCGGGCCGAGCCATTTCCGCTTGCGTGGCTGGATCGATGGCAGTGAGCGGACCTTTGTGCTCGAGGAAGGGGTCACCTCCTGCGGCAGTGCGGAATCGAATGACATCGCCCTCTCGGTGCCCGGTGTGTCGCGCCATCACGCGCGCCTCGAGCAGCGTGACGGACAGCTTTGGCTGGAGGATCTCGACAGTCGCAACGGCTCACGACTCAACGGTCGGCGAGTCATCGACGGCGGGGTGCAGGTGGGGGATGTGCTCCGCCTCGGGCCGGTCGAGCTGGAGGTGGAGCAGGTAGCAGCCGGCGATGCCGAGCTGGCTTTGATCCTCGCCCCGGCTCCCCCGGCGCCCGCCGCGACACCCGACAAGACGACGGCCAATCTGGGCGCTCCGGCTCTGAGTCCGAAGACCGAGGTGCCGGCGCTCGATTACCCGCCCGATTACGTGGTCGGCCAGGCGCCGGCGATGGTGCGCTTCTACCGCGAGGTGCAGACTCTGGCTGACTCGGATCTGCCGGTGCTGGTCGAAGGTGAGACCGGCGTCGGCAAGGAATCGGTGGCGCGCACTCTGCACCGCTCTTCCGGCCGCTGCGACGGCCCCTTCGTAGCGGTCAACTGCGCCGCCATACCGGAAGAGCTGTTGGAGGCCGAGATGTTCGGCATCGCCGACGGCGTGGCGACCGGTGTGCGGCGGCGCGTTGGGACGTTCCGCACCGCGTCGGGCGGCAGCCTGATGCTCGACGAAGTCGGCGAGATGCCGCTGAGCCTGCAGGCCAAGCTCTTGCGCGTCCTGCAGGAGAGCGAGGTGCAGCCGGTGGGGGGCCAGCCGGTGGCGGTCGACGTGCGCGTCATTGCGGCGAGCAACGCACGCCTGAAGCAGTGCGTCGACGCGGGGCAGTTTCGCCAGGATCTCTACTACCGGATCGCCGGAGGGGTGCTGCGGGTGCCGCCGCTACGCCAGCGGGCCGAGGATATCCCGCGCTTCGTCGAGCACTTTCTGCGCCGTGCCGCCGCCGGCAAGGCGATTCGCGGTATGACGATCAAGGCGCTCAGCCTGTTGAACACCCACCCCTGGCCGGGCAACGTGCGCGAGCTCGAACACGAGGTCCGCCGCCTGGCCCATCTCTGCCCGGCGGGGCAGGCGATCGATTCCACCATGCTGGCGGCCGAGTTGGGCGGCGAGGTCGCTCAGGCGGACCCGGGCGATGCTCCGGGCGAGGCCAGCCCAGTCGATGCCGCCAACTCGCTGGCGGACGGGGGCGACAGCTCCTGGCGCCTGGCGGACCAGGTGCAGGCCGCCGAGCGTCGCGCCATCCGCCGGGCCCTCGAGCAGACCGGTGGCAGCCAGCGTCAAGCGGCGGCTCTGCTCGAGATCTCGCGCAACACTTTGGCTCGCAAGCTGAGGGCTCTCGACATTGCGGTCGGTGACCGCGGCGCGACCTTCCGACGCTCGGATTGACCGCGCCGACCGAGATGCGCCTAACCAAGCGGCGCTCTCACGTGCAGTAAATTCTTGGTGGAGCCGAACGGTTCTAGGTCATGCCGCCGCGCCCAGTGCGTAGCGTGCAAGCCAGTATACGATCCAACGCGGACGGCATAGAAGCAGTTGTTAGAGGGCTGGTGTCAAGGGCTGCGGATCACGACAGCGGCTGACCTGCAATGGCCTTCGCACACAACAGCAGTTCATAGTGAGCCGAACCGCCGCAAGACAACGGTTGCAGGTCCGACACAATCTGGGCAACTGCAGCAACGTCCGGAGTATCCGCTGCGAGTTGATCCAGCAGCAGGTCAGCACACACGACGACGGCACTGTCCTCACCGGCGCGCGATTGTGTTCTTAGATCGCCGTACACCCTGGCGCACTGTGCCTGGCACGGGCGAAAGAGGCGAAAGAAATTTTCCCGCGTTGTCGAATCGGCCACCCGCTTCCCGTCTAAGGCCCTACAAAGGCCGGCATTGTGCTCAGCCAGCGTCCGTAGCCAGGCCGTCCCGGCCTGGCCGGCGCCGCCACAACCGGCCCAGGAGGCAAGATGGGTCGACGCCTGCGACATATCCCGGAAAACAAGGACGGCGTGCTGGTGGAGGTCACCGGCCGGGTGATCGGCGCCCGCGCCCTCCTCCTTCCAACATCCAACCCCCAGCGCTTCAACCAACGCCTCGCCGGCCTGATCGGCCGCGCCATGGAAGTTGTCACTGATCACCCTAATGGCGCCACCGATCGCCGCCGTAATGGCGCCACCCACGATCGGCCATCCAAGGGTCTCGGAGGGTGGTCAATTATGCCTCTGGAATCACCATCCCGCGAGGCGTAGTTTCACTACCTGAAAA
>JBCCGX010000700.1:0-5547 GCA_039029035.1 Acidobacteriota bacterium
GCAGGCGTACGAGGACCTGTGTGGTGCTGTCGGCCCTGGGCACGACTTTACCCGTCAGGCTCTCGACCGCCGGATCGAGCTCCATGACGTCCGGGGCGAGGCGACCGCTGCGGCGCGCCTCCGTCGCCTCAGCGCGTCGGAATCCGCCAGCTGCACCCTCGAAGACTGATTGGGTCAGTCGCCGGTCTCGTGCCGATAGGTGACAAGAAAACCGACGGTTTTGCACGTTGATCCACAGACCGGGATCGATCCTACCCTCTCATTTCGGGCGGTGCGGCCCGCTTGATCTCTGGCAGGTCCGGCCAGGCCTGGCCGGACCTGCAGGCTGCTTAGAGGCTACCGTGGACCGCACTGGTGCTACTACAGGCCGCCGCTACAGCTCGTCGCTACAGGCCGCCGCCCTTGGGGCCGATCGTCAGATCCTGCACCGAGACAGCATCCTTGTCGGTCGGAGGAGGGCCACAACGTCGGCGAATCGTCAGGCAGAGCTCGAGCTCCAACGACTCGGGGTCCTGGTACGTCTCACTGTCGAATGGCAGATCTTCCAGCCGGAAGCTCGAATTCACGGCCTGGAGAAGACGGAGGAGGTCGCAATTGCCGGTCCGTTGGTTCTTCAGGTGGATCTCCAAATCGACCGGCTCGCTAGCCTCCAAGGTGCCAGCCAGGTCGAGGGCCGAGAGCTGGGCTTCGGCGACGAAACCGATACCCACTCGGAGTACCGCGACCTCTTGATTGCAGGTCGTTGGCATCAAGATAAGAGGCGCCTCGCCGGTGAGATCTTCCACGCCACCGATGGCCCAGGTGCCAGTCTCCAGTCGCAGAAACACCGGACTCGCCTCGCCGGCCGGTTGCGGCGCACCTCTGACACCAGATGGCAACGCCAGCAGCAGACCGCAAACCCACCAGCCGACTCTTCTCGCTGCTCCCATCGTGAACCTCCTTGGACTACGTCATTAGCGCGATGTTTCGGGCGCTCTGTCCCGAACCGTCAGTCATCCGGAGCGATACCTAGAAGGTACTCCATCCGACAAGGTACAACGTGCGGAATCGACGTTGTTTCTGTCAGGGAGCGCTCAGCGTTTCTGTCAGGGAGCGCTCAGTCGGTTGTCGGGGTGAGTTGGCCGAGGGCCGCAGGAAGGCTGCCATCGCCATCGCCCGGTTTGCCTGAAGGCGCTGCCGAGGCTGGAATCGGCAGATAGAATGCGCCCACGGATCGAGCTCATTCGATGACGAGATCGGGTCGATGAAGCAGCAGACGACGCAAGTCACCCGTCTCTTGCTCGCCTGGCGGCAAGGTGAGACGACGGCCCTGGACCAGTTGATCCCGCTGGTCCATGCCGAGCTGCGCCGACTGGCGGATCGCTATCTGCGCCAGGAGCGCGCCGACCATTCCTTCGATCCCACCGATCTGGTGCACGAGGCCTATCTGCGGCTGGTCGACAAAGGGCGACCGCAGTGGCGCGATCAGGCCCATTTCTACGCCGTGGCGGCGCAGTTGATGCGTCGCATCCTGGTCGACCACGCCCGGGGTCGCCGGTCCGCCAAGCGCGGCGGCGGTCTGGCGACACTGCGCCTCGATGAGGCCGAGGAGCCGGTGGCGCAGCGGGCCGAGGATTTGGTGGCGCTCGACGACGCCCTCGAAGCCCTGGCCGGATTCGACGCCGAGAAGGCGCGGGTGATCGAGCTGCGCTATTTCGGCGGTCTGACCATCGACGAGACCGCCGAGGTACTCGGCCTGTCGCCGACCACGGTGGTCAAGAACACCCGCCTGGCGCGGGCTTGGCTCAACGCCACGATGCAGTCGCCGCGAGTGGATGCCGAGACGTGACGCCGGAGCGCTGGCAGCGGGTCGAAGCTCTGTTCGAAGCGGCGCTCGAGCACTCGCCGGCGCAGCGGCCGGCCTTCCTCGAAAGCGCTTGCCGCGACGACACGGATCTACGCCGCACCCTGGACGAGATGCTCGCCGCCGACGACCAGGCGGACCGCAACCTCAAGCAAGCGATCGTCGAGGGCGTCCATCGCCTGCAGGACGATGGCATACCCTCTCTAGGCCCGTATCGTCTGCTGCGGCGCATCGGTGCGGGGGGCATGGGGCAGGTCTATCTGGCGGAGCGAGCCGACCGCGAGTACGAGCAGAGGGTGGCGATCAAGTTGGTTCGCCCCGGCACCGACGGCTCCAGGATCCTCGCCCGGTTTCGCCGCGAGCGCCAGATTCTCGCTCGCCTCGAGCACCCACACATCGCTCGCCTCCTCGATGGCGGTACGGCCCCCGACGGTCGCCCTTACCTGGTGATGGAGTACATCGACGGTCAGCCGATCGATCAATATTGCGAGAGCCGTGACCTCGGCTTACACGATCGCTTACAGCTCTTCCGCACCGTAGTGCAGGCGGTACAGCACGCCCACCAGCAACTGGTGGTCCATCGCGATCTCAAGCCCGGCAACATCCTCATCACCGAGGGCGGCGACGTCAAGCTGCTTGACTTCGGTATAGCCAAGATCCTGTCGCCGCAATGGCACGGCGGTCTGGCGGACTTCACGACCACTGCGTCCCAGCCCCTCACCTGGAGCTACGCCAGCCCGGAACAGATCCGTGGCGAGCCCATCACCACCGCGACCGACATTTACAGCCTCGGAGTGGTGCTTTATCAGCTGCTCACCGGCCAGCGCCCTTTCGATCTGCGTAACGCGGCGCCCCAGGAAGCGCTGCAACGGCTTTGTGAAGAACGGCCCTTGGCGCCTTCGAGAGCCATCGCCGATCGAAGTGACCCGCCGTCAGCCCACCTACGATGGTCGCGCCGACTACGCGGTGATCTCGACTCGATCGTCCTCACCGCCTTGCACCAGGATCGTGGTCGTCGCTATGGCTCGGCGGAGCAGCTGGCGCAGGATGTCGAGCGCTACCTGACAGGGCGACCGGTGGTCGCCCATCCCGATCGCCTGGGCTATCGAGCCGGCAAGTTCTTGCGCCGTAATCAGCTGCCGCTGGTCGCGAGCCTGGCCTTCGCCGTGCTCCTCGCGTTCTTCGCCGTGAGTCGAGCGCGGCAGGCGGCGCAGATCGCCCACGAGCATGACAAGGCGCAAGTCGTGGCCGCCTTTCTGGTCGATCTGTTTGGGGGCTCCGACCCGCGGAACTCACGGGGCGAGACGATCACGGTGCGCCAGATGCTCGATCGCGGTGCGGCACGGATACCGCGTGAGCTGGAGGACAACGCCCTGGTGCGGGCTACCCTGAGCCACACGATCGGCCGGGTCTATCGCGAGCTCGGGTTGCACGACCAGGCCCGGCCGATGCTCGAAGAAGCGCTCAGGATCCGTCGCGGCGAGCTTGGAGACGACCACCCCGACGTGGCGGAGAGCCTCAATGTGCTCGGCGGGCTGAGCAAAGCGCAGGGGGATTACTCCCTGGCCGAGCGTCGGCATAGCCAAGCGCTCGACATCTACCGGCGTCGACTCGGCCGGCAGAGTGTGAAGGTGGCGGAGGTACTCAATGATCTGGCAATGGTCCGCCGCAGCCAAGGGCAGTACCAGGAAGCCGAGGCGCTGTTTCGCGAGGCGCTGGCGATTTTTGGCGCCAACGACGAGGGTCAAGAGGATGCCGCCGTCACCACCCTCGGCAACCTGGCCCTGGTGCTCGAGAACCAGCAGCGTTACGACGAAGCCGAGGCGATGATGCGCCAGGCCCTTGGCCGCAGTCGGGTGATCAACGGCGCGCCCCATCCGGTGGTTGCGACCCAGCTCAACAATCTGGCCTTCATCCTCGAGCAGCGCGGCGACTATCGTGCTGCGGAGACGTTCTACCGCCAGGCCCTGGCGATGCGGCGGGACGTTCTGGAGCCTCAGCACCCCGAGATTCAGGAGAGCTTGAACAACCTGGGGGCGGCGCTTTTCCGGCGCGGCGATTTTGCAGCGGCCGAGGTGCCGTTGAGCGAGGCGATGGAGCAGGCGCAGCAGCATCTCGGCGAAGCGCATCCCGACCTGGCGCCGTTGCTCAACAATCTGGCGCTGGTGCGCAAACGGCAGCAGGACTATGCTGGTGCGCGCGAGCTCTACGAGAAGGCCCTCGAGCTACGCAGCGAGCACCTCGGCGAAGAGCATCCCCTGGTCGCCACCAGCCTCGACAATCTGGCGATTCTGCTCTTCGATCGCGGCGATTCGAACGCTGCTGAGCCGCTCTATCGCCAAGCCCTGGAGGTCCGCCGCAAGGTGCTGGGGGTGGAGCACGTCGCCTTTGCCAAGAGCTTGATCAATCTTGCCAGTCTGGAGAGTCGTAGAGGTCGCTTCACTGCCGCCGTCCGGCTCCATCGTCAAGCGCTCGACATCCGTCGGGCGAAATTCGGCGACGAGCACCCGCGGGTGGCGTCGAGCCTTTCGCGGCTGGCGGAGGCTCTGGCTGCGGTCGGTGATCTCGGCCAGTCGGAGGCGATGTTCCGTCAGGCGGTGGCGATCCAGCGGCGGTTTCTCGGTTCCGAGCATCCGGAGCTGGCGCGATCGCTCACCGGTCTGGGGCAGGTGCTGGCCGACGCTGGCCCGGAACCCGGTGCCGCGGAGTCAGGTGCGGGTCTGGCCGAAGCCGAGGCGCTCCTGCGCGAGGCGTTGGCTATCCGCCGCCGGGAGCTGGGGGCCGAGCATTGGCGGACCGCCGAGACCTCGAGCTCCCTCGGCGCCTGCCTGGCAGCCCAGGGGCAGCGGGACGAAGCCGAGCCCCTGCTGCGAGGAGGCCATCGTCGGCTCGAGGAGATGCTGGGGAGCGAGCGGCGGGAGACGCGGCGGGCCGCCGAGCGATTGGCAGCGCTCGGCGGTCGCCGGGGCAGGGTCGAGAGGGTCGGGCAAGCCGCCGGTGGCCTCGCTCCACACAGCGAGCGATAGCGGGAGCCGCAGTCTCGGCTGTGAGGATCTTGGGGTGCAGGCAAGGTGTCGTGGAGCGGGGGCCACCGGCAGCTGCCGACCGATTGCAGAGTGAACGTTTTCAGAGGGTGACGCAGTTGGCGTAGCTGCGAAATGTGTTGCAGGTATCGAACGGTCCGATGTCACAGCTGTCGCCATTGAACGACTTGCAGCTCCGATTGGTCCACAACGGGAGAGTGAAGGTCTGGACTTCGAAGGCGCCGGAGGTCGGGCAGGTGCACTCACACGAGCAGGTGAAGCCGGGCTGGCTGGAACCGAATCCCTGCTCGATCGGCTCGGCTTCGCCGCCCACGGCTTGGGTCGTCAGATCCTCGTCCAGGGTCGACGGTTCGGTCTGTGTTTCGAGACCGACTTCGACCTCCTCTGTCGCCGTCGCCGGGCCTTCGATGTCGGCAGCCAGCGCGGTGCCAGCGGCCAGCAGGATAGCCAGATTCAGGATCCAGAGATGGTTTCGTACGCGCATACTTCCTCCTTGCCCTCGGCGAGGGCGTTGTGGGTCTGTCCGGCCACGGACCACGAGGGTTGGACCGGCGACAGACGGTTCGTTGGGTGCTGCAGTCCGCTGCAGCTCGTTCAGCGCAGGGTCAGGGCGTGCGCTACCACCACAATGCAATCGTGCAGAAAACCGGAAGTGGCTCC
>JBCCGX010000701.1:0-5541 GCA_039029035.1 Acidobacteriota bacterium
GCGGCGCGCTCACCGGAGGTCGCCATTCGCACCTCCTTGGGGGCCGATCGCGGCCGCTTGCTGCGTCAGTTCCTCACCGAGAGCAGCCTGCTGGCCCTGCTCGGTGGTGCCCTCGGTGTCGGTCTCGCCTTCTACGGCGTCCGCCTGCTCGGCAGTGCGCTACCCGAGGCGCTGTTCCGGGTCGGGGCGCTGTCGGTGGACGCTACGGCGCTGGCCTTCACCCTCACTCTCTCGCTGGCGACGGCGGTGCTCTTCGGCTTGGCGCCCGCCCTGCGCGGCGCCAAGGTGGATCTGTCCCAGACCCTGAAAGAGGGCGGTCGCAGCGTCGAAGGCGGCCGCCGGGGGCGCCGCTTGCGCGGCTTCCTGGTCGTCGCCCAGCTCAGCCTGGCCGTGGTGCTGCTGAGTGGCGCCTTCATGATGATCGGCACCGCCAGCCGGCTGCAGAGCTTCGATCTCGGCTTCGATCCCGACGACGTGCTCACCCTGCGTCTCTCCCTGCCCGATGCCGACTACGACACGCGAGAGAAGCGAGTCACCTTCTTCGACCAGCTGACGCAGCGCCTGGAAGGCCTACCGGGGATCGATTCCGCGGCGGCGGTGGGGCCGTTGCCCCTCTCCTTCTCCACCTACGGTGTCGAGTTCGAGATCCCGGGCCACCAGCCGGCCTCGGCCGACGAGCGGCTCGGGGCACACTACATCACCGCCACGCCGCACTACTTCGACGCCATGGGTATCCCCCTGCGCCGCGGCCGTGCCTTCGACGAGCGCGACACCACCGAGTCGGCCGGTGTGGTGGTCATCAACGAGATCATGGCCGAGCGCTTTTGGCCTGGTGAAGACGTCTTGGGGCGCAGCCTGCAGCTCAAGCTCTCGGCCGATCGGGTGCGCCCGGTCACCGTCATCGGTGTCGTCGGCCGGGTGCGCGACGCACCGGAGTGGCAGGGCGAAGGGCGCGGCGAGCAGCTCTACGTCCCCTGGGCCCAGGCACCGCGACGCGGCGGCCATGTGGTGGTGCGCAGCGCCGGCAGCGATCCCCAGGCACTCATTCCGCAAGTGCGCGAGGAGCTGCGACGCCTGGATGCGAATCTGCCGGTCAGTGAGCTGTGGACCATGAACGAAGTGCTGGCCTACTCGGTCCAGCCGATTGAGACCGCCTCGCGCATGCTCTCCGGCTTCGCTCTGGTGGCGATTCTCTTGGCGGTGGTGGGGATCTACGGCGTCGTCGCCTACACCACCAGCCGGCGCCAGCACGAGCTCGGCATCCGCCTGGCCCTCGGTGCCGGCCGCGGCTCGGTCCTGTGGTTGGTCCTGTGGCAGGGCGCGGCGCTCACCGCGATCGGCGTGGGGCTCGGCCTCGGCGTATCCTTTGCCCTGGGCCAGGTGCTCGCCAGCCAGATGCCAGGCATCATCGGCCCGGGGATCGAGTCACTGGCGATCGTGACCCTGATCCTGGGCGCGGCGGCTCTGGGCGCGAGCTACTTCCCGGCTCAACGGGCGGCGCAGATGGACCCGTTGAAGGCGATCCGCTACGAGTAGCAGGACGATATCGGCACGCGAGATGGCGGGTTTCTCCGCGGTTCTCCGTAGCTTTGGGCGAGACCGTGAAAGGTACGCCCCAAGCGAGGAACACAGCGAGGAACATCCCATGCACCGCCCAGCCCACAAGCCCCCCGCCTCCGACTCGATCCGCCTGTGCTACTCGGCCGCCGGCCGCGCCCGCAGCTTCAGTTCTTTCGAGCCCGTCCTGATCGGCCGCGATCCGAGCTGCGACCTCTGTATCGACGACCCCCGGGTGCAGCCGCTGCACGCCGAGGTCTACCGTGTCTTCGACCTCTGGTGGGTGCGCGACTTGGGCAGCGAGGACGGTACTTTTCTCGACGAGGAGTGTATCGACGTCGCCCCGCTGATCGGCCCGGCCGTGCTGCAGCTCGGCCTGGATGGTCCGGCGGTCTGGCTGGAGCCACGCGCCAAGCAACAGCCGCAAGACGGCAACGCGCGCCTTAAGACAGGCCGGGCAGAACGAGCGGCTTGAAGTCCGCCAGGCGGTGGAAGTCCGGCGCCGACCCCGGCACCGGTGTCATCGCCAGGTAGCGACGATGGCGGCCCGAGCCGTGGATGGCGAAGGCGTTGACCCGATGGGGCGCTGGCGGTAGCCAGCGGCTCGGCAACAAGGCCTCGCCGTGCCAGCGGTGGCCTACGATCCGCGCCCGATAAGGCATCTCGAGTCGGCGCTCGAACGCCTGACGGACACCACGCAGGCGCAGGAGCAGATAGTGCCCATGGGGCGAGAGCTCGAGCTCGGTGTACTCGGGCTCGGTAGCCGGTCCTGTCACGCCAACGGCTGACTCCGCCGACCAGCCAGCCGGACTCCGGCCGACAATGAACAGCTCGGCGACCTCGTAATCCCACAGGCCTTCGCAGGGACCAGGCTGACCGGGCGGCGGCGGATCGTGGTGGAACGGTGCATCGACCTCGATCCGCAGCCCGTCCGCCGCCCTCGAGAGGCGCCAGAGCACCTGCTCCGAGACGCTGATCGCTGTGCCGTCCCAGGTCTGCGCGACCCGTAGCTCAACCGCCTCGGTCATCGTTCGACAAGCCCTCCGGTCGTGACTGCGACCGATGCCACGGTCGAGGCGTCAGCCACGAGACACCGTGAGATATTGCACGCTGAACAGATCCTGGTCGTCCGTCCACACGCACTCGACACGGAAGCCGGCATCTTGCGCCAACCGCCGGAAGCCCTCGAGGGTGTATTTGTAGGAGTACTCGGTGAGAATCTCTTCACCGGCCCCGAAGACCACTGTCTCGCCAGCGATTTGCACTTCTTGACGTGCCTGACTGACGAGATACATCTCGATTCGTTGGTGCGGAATGTCGTAGACCGCCTTGTGGCGGAAGCGATCCGTATCGAAGTCGGCGGCGAGCTCACGGTTGAACCGCACCAGGAGATTCAAATTGAACGCGGCGGTGACGCCGGCGGCATCGTCGTAGGCCCGCTGCAAGACGCCGGCATCCTTCACCAGGTCGACACCGATCAGGAGGGCGCCGCCCGCGCCACACATCTGGGCGATGCGGCGCAGAAAATGCCGCGACGCCTCGGGACCGAAATTGCCGATGGTCGAGCCGGGGAAATAGACCGCGCGGCGCCGTGGGGTCGAGCGAATCGCCGGTAGTTCGAACGGCACGGTGTAGTCAGCGCACAACGGCACGACCTCCAGGTCGGGGTAGTGCGCTATCAAGCGACCCGCCGAAGCCTGCAAGGGGGCGGGTGAAATGTCGATCGGTAAGTAGGTCGCCGGCTCGTCCAGAGCGTCGAGTAGGAGCTCGGTCTTGCGGCCCGAGCCGCTACCGTACTCGATCAACAGCAGCCGCGGGCCGAGGCGATCGGCCATCTCCATCACCGACCGGCGCATGATGGCGAGCTCGGTGCGGGTCGGGTAGTACTCCTCGAGCTCACAGATGCGCTCGAAGAGCTCCGAGCCCACCGCGTCATAGAAGTACTTGCAGTGAATCGTCTTGGGAGTTGCACGCAGCCCCTGCAAGACATCTCGTGCCGTCGCCTCGCGCGAGCGCTTCGCCGCCTCCGCGGTGTCCGTCATCGCCGAATCTGTCATCGTCCGTTCAACGGTGCTTCCGGCTCCTTGACTCGCGCTGTCGGGAAAGTCTCGAGGGCTGGACGGTGGCAAGGAGTGCATCAGGGCACGTAACGTCATCCTGCCCGGCGGCAAAACTTGACTTGTCGGACGAGCAGATCGCCCAGCGACTCTACACGGAACCGAGCGACCGAACCGGACGACCGAAGCAGACGACGGAACCGAACGCAACGGAGGCGAGACGCAGCGCCGCCGACGGGCTGCTCCGCCGATGAACGCAGTAGATTATGGTAGTATCGCAAACTATCGATTGCCACCGCCCTCATCGCATCGCCTTGTCGCAACCCCCGCGTTGCACCCCTCGAGCATCGAACGACGACCAGGACCGCCGATTTTCTTTGGAGGACTCCCTCATGCAGCGATTCTCATCTTTTTTCTTCTCGCCGGCCTGGCTTTTGCTGGCTTGGCTCCTGGCCCCTCAACCCTCCGCCGCGACGTCCTACGTCATGGTTCCCGACGAAGATCTGGCAGACCGGAGCCCGATCATCGCCGAAGTCCAAGTGATGGCCGTCGACAACGCCCTCGGCACCGGCACGCCGGAGACCCACTACTCCATGGCGGTCGAGAACTTGATCCACGGCGAGATCGACGCCAGCCCGCTGACGGTTCGCGTCCTCGGCGGCGAGCTGCCTTCGGGCGTCGGCCTGGAGATCCACGGTGCGCCGCGCTTCGCCACCGGCGATCGCGCCTTGCTGTTTCTGCTGCCGCGGCAGGACGGCACCTTCGCCATTCGCCACTTCATGCTCGGCGCCTTCCATCTGGTGGAAGCCGGCGACCGCAAGATCGCCGTGCGCCGGATGGCCGAGGCTGAGGAGATCGTGATTCCGGGCAAAGCCACAGTACGCCGCGGGCCGCGTGATCTCGATCGCTTCCGCACCTGGCTGGAAGACCGCGAGCAGGGGATCGAGCGCGACGCGGATTACTTTCTCGATGCCTCGGACCCCGCCCTCGTCAACCTGTCGCAAAAATTCAGCCTGATCGGCAACCCGCCGGCCCGCTTCCGTGAGTTCGACACCGGCGGCTCGGTGCGCTTCCGCTCCCACTCGAGCGGTCAGCCCGGCCTCGCCAGCGGTGGCGTACCCGAGTTCCAGAGCGCTCTCGGTGTGTGGCGTGCCGACCCCAACACGCCGATCAACATCTTCTACGGCGGCACCACCAACGCCACCGGCGGCCTGCAGAACTTCGACAACATCAACGCCATCCTGTTCGACGACCCGAACGGTGAGTTCGATGAGCCATTCAACTGCACTTCGGGCGGCACGGTGGCTTTCGCCGGCCCTTGGTTCAGCACCAACCCGGCCGACAACCACACCTACAACGGCACCACTTTTCGCACCTCGGTCGGCGCCGACCTCGTGACCAACGCCGGCCTGGATTGTCTGTTCGGCGGCGTGCCCTGGATTGCCCAGGAACAGAACGCTCCGGAGACTTTCGCCCACGAGCTCGGCCACACCCTCGGGCTCGGCCATTCCTGTGACGATCCAGGGCTACCAGCGTGCACCGGTGCCCTCGATGCGGCCTTGATGCGCCCCTTCCTGCACGGTAACAACTTCGGCGCCCGGCTCGGCAGTGACGACCAGGCAGGTATTCGCTTCGTCTACGGTGAGCCGGTCGTGGTCACGCCGCCCGCCAATCCGAGCAACCTGGTGGCCAACGCCCTCTCGGCGACGCAGATTCGCCTCACCTGGAACGACAATTCCAACGACGAGACAAGTTTCGAGATCGAGCGCCGCAGCGGCGGCGGCGGCTTTCAAGCCCTCACCACCACCAGCGCCAATATCGAGACGTATCAAGATAACTCGGCCCAGCCGGACACCCAGTACACCTACCGCGTGCGGGCGCGCAACTCAGCCGGAACCTCGAATTACAGCAACGAGGCGTCGGCGAC
>JBCCGX010000702.1:0-5537 GCA_039029035.1 Acidobacteriota bacterium
CGCGGTGACCGCTAGCAGTACGACTATCGCCGCTACGCCCGCTACGGCGAGATAAGACGAGGCCCAATGCAGGTTTTTTGCGACCAACAGTACAGCAAGCGATGAAATGGCTATACCTGCGACGCTAAAGGAGCCGTCGGTAATCACCAGCATGGACGCGCGTTTATCTTCGTCGTAAAGCTGGGTAATAGTACTGGCGGCGGCCGCCAGACCAATGCCACAGCAGACCCCCACAGTGCCTAAGCCCAGCTTCACAGCCCACAGTTCGCTATTCATGCGCAGCATTAACAGCGCGAGAACAATCATGCTGTACAGCAGTACCAGCCACCGCGTTTCGCGCAGCGCTGCCCGCACGGGGCCGAGCGCTGCGCCAAAACGACCGATTATTCCGGGCAGGCGGCGCCGGCGTTGACCCAGGCCGCGATCAACCCGGCGAAGGTCGTTTGATCACCCGGCGCGGGCTCACGATCGGCGCCAGGGGCCCAGCCCCAGGTGACCAATGGGTCGTTCTGCATGTGCGAGACGATCGCCGCGAGATCCCGCCCGCCGTTGCGTTTGGGATCTTTGATCTGTTCACAAATCTGCCCAAGGCTCAGCCCTTCCCAGGCCATCTCGATCGGCGCCAGGTGCCAGTGCGGCGCACCGGGCACCCGGCCGTGATCGTAGTTGGCTGCGTGGTGGCAGGTCTCACAACGCATGCCGACCGCACCGAAACCATCGGCCCCCCGGTTGACGACGGGCTGGTGGGCGGCCAGGGTCTCTCCCTGATGGGGACGGTCGCCCGCCGGATGGCAGTTGACGCAGCGCGGGTGGGTGAGCACCTTGCCGGCTTCCACAAACAGCGCCCGAGCCCGCTCCGCCGGATCGTCGATACCTTGGAACGACGACGCCGAGCGCAACGTGTCGGCAGACTGTGCGACATCCTCGCCGGTGCTCGTCACGGCGAAGCCGATCACCAGCGCGGCGGCGGCTAGAAGAGCTCTCCGAGCCTGTCGAATCCTCATGCTGCGGCCTCCTCGATCGAACGGCTGAAGGGCAGGTGACGGATCATGCTGCCGGTCAGGGCGAAGTAGGCGTTGGCCACCGCCGGGGCGATCGGCGGCACGCCCGGCTCACCGACGCCGGTCGGGTTTTCGTTCGATTCCACGATGTGGACCTCGACCGCCGGCATCTCGTGAATGCGCAAGGGACGGTAGTCGTGAAAGTTCGAGCTCTGCACCCGTCCGTCGACGATCTCGAGCTCGCCGTAAAGGGCGGCGTTGAGACCGAAGCCGATGCCGCTCTCCATCTGCGCCCGGATGACGTCGGGATTGATCGCGACGCCGCAATCGATCGCGCAGACCACCCGCTCGACCTTGGGGAAGCCGTGGCTGTCGAGGGAGATCTCGGCCACCTGAGCGGCGAAGCTGCCGAAGGACTCGTGCAACGCAATGCCTCGGGCCTTGCCCTCCGGCATCGGCTTGCCCCAGCCGGCCTTCTGTGCCGCTAGATCGAGCACCCCACGGTGGCGGGGATGCTCGTCGAGCAGGTCGCGGCGCCACTGGTAGGGATCCTTGCCCGCGGCGTGGGCGAGCTCGTCGAAGAAGGTCTCGGTGGAGTAGCCGTTGTGGGTGTGGCCAACGGAGCGCCACCACAGCGGTGGGATGCCGACCGAAGGACTGTGCAGCTCGACCTGAAAGTCGTCGATCCGATAGGGCAGGCCGCGCGCCCCTTCGACCGAGGAGACATCGATGCCGTTCACCATCAGGGCGGCCTCGAAGAGGGTGCCGGCGATGATCGATTGCCCCACGACCCGGTGGTGCCAGCCCATCAGATTGCCGTCCTCGTCGAGCCCGGCGCGCAAGCGGTGGACGTACATCGGCCGGTAGTAGCCGCCGCGGATGTCGTCGTCCCGGGTCCACACCAGCTTGATCGGTGGGCCGGCGCCGGGTGTGATGGCGTCGATCGCCTTGGCGATGGTGGCCGCTTCCACCGCAACATCCGCCGTGGGAGTGGCCCGGCGGCCGAAGCTGCCGCCCCCCAGGAGGGTGGTCAGCTCGACTTTGGCCGGCGGCAGCCCGGTAACCTGGGCGATGCCGCCCTGATCGAGGGTTTGGAGCTGCGATCCGGCCCAGGCGCGGCAGCGATCTTTCTCCAGGTGGATGACGCAATCGAGCGTTTCCATCGGTGCGTGGGCCAGGAAGGGATAGACGTACTCGGCCTCGAAGGTCTTTGTCGCAGCGGTGAGGGCCTGGTCGACTTGGCCGCGGCTCGCGGCCACCTTGCCGGGGTGATCCGCCAGGCTGCGGTACTCGGCCAGCAACTCGGCCGTGCCGCGCTTCTCGGCGGCCGATTCATCCCAGCGGATCTCCAGCGCATCGCGCCCCTTCTTGGCGGCCCAGAAGCTCGTCGCCAGCACAGCGACCCCTGCCGGCACCTGGACGACGTGCCGGACCCCCTTGACCTGAAGCGTCGCCTGGTCGTCGTAGCTGGCGACTTTGCCGCCGAAGCGCGGTGGCCGGGCGATCAGCGCGGTGAGCATGCCGGGCAGGTAGAAGTCCTGCGTGTACTGGGCGCTACCGTCACTCTTGGCCGGGGTGTCGAGGCGGGGTAGTTTCCGGGCCCGGCCAATGAGCCGGAAGGCCTGCGGATCCTTCAACTCGACACTCTCCGGCACCGGCAGGGTGGCGGCACGGGCGGCTAGCGCGCCAAATCCACTGGAGTGCCCCGAAGGGTGGCTCACCCGGCCGGCAGCCACCTCGATCTCGGCTTCGGGCACATCCCACTCGGCCGCTGCCGCAGCCACCAACAAGGCGCGGGCCGTGGCGCCAGCCTGGCGCAGCTGGACCCAGGAGTTGGGCGTCGCTGTGCTCCCGCCGGTGCCCTGGGCCGGGCCGAAGGCGAGGTTGTTGTAACGCGTGGCGTCCGCCGGCGCGTGCTCGAAGCGCATCTGCGACCAATCCGCGTCGAGCTCTTCGGCGACCAGGGTCGGCAAGCCTGTGGCCACGCCCTGGCCGAACTCGATGTGTTTGATCACTACCGTCACCAGATCATCGGCACCGATCTTGACGAAGGCGTTGGGCTGGAAGACCTCACCTTTGGGCTCTTGCGCGGCGAAGAGCTTGCGCGGCGCAAAGTCGAAGCCGAGGACCAGCCCGCCGCCAGCCAGGGCAGCGCTCTTGAGAAAGGTCCGTCGAGTGGGGGAAACCTCAGCCATGGTCAGCCTCCTTCAGCGCATCGGCCGCGCGATGCACGGCGGCACGCACTCGCACATAGGTGGCGCAGCGACAAATGTTGCCGTTCAAGGCGGCGTCGATCTCAGCGTCGCTGGGATCCGGCGTCTCCTTCAGTAGATGGGCCGCAGTCATGATCTGGCCAGACTGGCAGAAACCGCATTGGGGCACGTCGAGGTCCTTCCACGCCGACTGCACGGCGGCGGCAGCCGGGTCGTCGAGACCTTCGATGGTGGTGATCTTGCGCTCGCCGATCCACTCGACCGGCAGCACGCAGGCGCGCGCCGTCTGGCCGTCGAGATGGACTGTGCAGGCGCCGCACTGGGCCACCCCGCAGCCGAATTTGGTCCCGGTCAAGCGCAACTCGTCACGCAGTACCCAGAGGAGCGGCGTATCGGAATCGACATCGACCTCGCGACGCTCACCATTGATGTTCAGGCGGTAACGCATCCATCCAGCTCCTTTCATCGAGCGATCAGGCTTCGGTCAATCCACGAAATCCTGCGGCAGGCTTGGCCAATTCTCGCCCTTACTCCTTGCATAACTTCTCTCTTGTCTTGCTATAGGTGTCTGATTTTAAGCACTCTATGGAGGATCGGCGCCCGCCGGTAGCGCGATCCTGCGAGAGTCTTGCCTGATCCTGCAAAGTGGCTTGTCAGACCGCCCTTTCCTTGCCAAGCTCCGGCCATGGTCGAGCTGCCGCAAGACTTCCGCCAACGTTTCGTCGGGCTGCTGCGGTCCTGGGCGCCGGAGCCGGGCTTGCACCGGACATCCTGGCCCGGTCTGCTCTGCTTCCGTGCCGACGGGCCGACGGTACCCGACCCGACGCTCTACTGTCCGGCGATTTGTGTCGTCGGCCAGGGGATGAAAGAAGCGACATTGGGCGAGCACGTCTTCCGCTACGATCCGCTCAACTACCTGGTGATCGGCGCCGCCTTGCCGGTTCGCGCCCGGGTGTGCGAGGCCAGCCCCGAGCAGCCCTTCCTCTCCCTGGTGCTCGAGGTCGACACCGCCTCGGTACACGACCTGGTGCTCGAGATGGGCGACGAGCTCATCACCGAACGCTGGCCCCAGACCGCGGCCCCGATCCGGCTTTCGACCATGGATCAGCGCTTCCTCAGCGCGGTGGTGCGCCTGCTCGAGGCGGTCGAGGATTCGATGGACCGGCGCATTCTGGCCCCGGCCGCCCTGCGCGAGATCCTCTACCTCGTCCTGCGCGGCGAGCAGGGCCATCTCTTGCACCAGCTCGCTCTGCGCGACGCTCGTTCCCAGGGGGTCACGCGAGCCCTGCGCTACATTCAGGAGAACCTCGAAGAGCGCCTCGACGTACCGAAGATCGCGCAGGAAGCCGGTATGAGCGTTTCGTCCCTGCACCACAACTTCAAGCGCGCGACGACCCTTACTCCGGTGCAATATCTGAAGCAGATCCGCCTGCATCGGGCACGCCAGTTGATTCTCGACGAGGGCTGCCAGGCCGCCGAGGCGGCCCTGCGGGTGGGCTACGAAAGTCCGTCCCAGTTCAGCCGCGAGTTCAAGCGCTTCTTCGGCCTGCCGCCGCGGCGTTACGCCGAGAGCTGGGTCGAGGGGGTTGTCGAGGCAGGTAGCTAGCCGCTGCGATCTCCGACAGCTCTTCGCCTGAGAAGTTGATCTCGGCTGCCGCTGCGTTCTCTTCCAGCCTCGAGACCTTCGTCGGCGCTGAGTGACAACAGCGTTGCCCGAATCTGTGCAAACCCCTACGAAATCGTCCGAATAATCCCGATTTCGCCGCCGAGAAGGCGTCAAGGACCGCCCACTTGACCTCTTCCAGCTCAGATGAGGTCAAGTCGACAGGCTTCGAAGTCTTCGCGGCGCTCGAAAACGTGTCGAGGACGGTCTCCGAAAGCTTTTCGGCGCTCGAAAACGTGTCGAGGACGGTCTTCGTTATCTTGTCTTGCAGCAGATTTGTCGCATTGTGACGCCTCGATGCAGTGGATCGAAGCGAAGTCCAGTCGGCACTCAGTTCCAGCGAGGCGCTCGCCGTCGATCACCTCGCCTCACCGTCGTCCCTACAGCCCGTAGGCGCCCAGTTCAGGCGCGCTA
This sequence comes from Acidobacteriota bacterium, assembly GCA_039029035.1. Taxonomy (GTDB): domain Bacteria; phylum Acidobacteriota; class Thermoanaerobaculia; order Multivoradales; family J023; genus JAAELT01. The sequence goes on from JBCCGX010000702.1 coordinate 5,292, forward strand.
CATCTTGAAGCGCTACTCCGTCGCCGATGCCTCGGCCAGGGCACGATCGAAGGCGGCGATCGTGTGGTCGAGCTCTTTCTTGCCGTGGGCGGCGGAGATAAAGAGCGTCTCGTAGGGCGACGGCGGCAAGTGAACGCCTTCGTCGAGCAGGTGGTGGAAGACACGCGAGAAAAGCTCGTGATCTGAAGCGTCGACGTCTTCCAACTGCTCGACCGGCCGATCGATGAAGAAGAAGCCGACCATCGA
>JBCCGX010000703.1:0-5534 GCA_039029035.1 Acidobacteriota bacterium
CGACTTGTTGACCCGCCAGAGGGTGCCCTCTTTCCTGAGCGTGCTCAAAGATTTTGGGGCCGAAGGCGACGGCTTGCTGTCGTTTCCCAAACCCGGTATGTCCATCTCTCTCGATCTCCCGGTGCGGTCCAATACGGCCGAAGTGGTGGCACGTCTCGACGATTGCGTGATCGCTGCGGGAGGTCGCATCTACCTGGCCAAGGACGCGTTCACCACCGCGGAGCGCTTCCGGGCTATGGAGCCGCGGCTCGACGCCTGGCGCAGAATTCGTCGACAGTGGGATCCGGAGGGACGATTGGCCAGCGCCCAGTCGATTCGCATTCTGGGAGACGAGAGTTGAGTGAGTCAGCGATCCGCGTCGCGTTCCTCGGAGCGACCCGAGGCATGGGGCGGGCCTTGGCCCGCCTGTTGGCCGAGAGAGGAGACACCCTTTTCCTGCTGGGGCGCGGCGGCGACGAACTGGCGCGTAGCGCCAGCGATCTGTCGATTCGCGCTGGTCAGGCCCGCATCGGCACGGCGCTTTGCGATCTGGAACAGCCCGAGACTTTCGCACCGGCGCTGGATGCTGCCGAGGCAGCGCTCGGTGGGCTCGATGCGGTGATCGTCACCGCGGGGCTGTTTCATTCTCAGGACGATCTCGAAGCCGATGGCGAGCTGGCTCTGCGGTTGCTGCGAGTCAACTTTAGTCACACGGTAGCCTTCTGCGAGGCGGCGCGCAAGCGCCTATTGGGTGGCGGCGGCGGCAAGCTCTGTGTCTTCAGCTCGGTGGCCGGCGAGCGTGGGCGCAAGCCCGTCGCTATCTATGGTGCGTCCAAGGCTGGCCTGTCGCGTTATCTCGAGGCCCTGGATCACAAATTCCGCAACCAAGGCCTGGTGACGATCTGCGTCAAGCCGGGTTTCGTCAAGACCGGAATGACCGCCGGCCTCGACCCGCCGCCCTTCGCCGGCGAGCCTGAAGCCGTGGCACGCCGGGTCCTGCGAGCCATCGACCGCGGCGAGCCTGTGGTCTATGCTCCTGCCATCTGGCGCTGGATCATGGGGGTGATCCGGCTGTTGCCGCGCTTTGTCATGCGGCGCATCGGCTTCTGACGCCAGCTCGGCGCAATAGAGCGCGAGTTTTTTTTGCAAGGTGAACAAAAGTGGCCGCAGACTGCGCCTGTTAAGAGTAGAGAGCCGGACTGAAGCGGACTCGAGGAGGCGAGAGACTCCGAGGGCACTCGCGCCGGCCCGATGTTTGGGGGGATCGAGTTTGGTTCAACAACAGGAGAGATGACATGAAGAACTGGAAGAATCCAAACCGTATCGCTTTACTCGCTTTGCTCGCGGCCTGTGTGGTTGCGGGACTTCTGCCCGCGATCGGGTTCGCCGGTGAAGACATGGGGCAACCGAACCCCTCCGTGTGGCTAGAGACGCCCGCGGCTTTGGCCCGGACCGCCGCTGGGGACTGTAACCACCTGCCCGGCACGCGATGTGTGGAAGAGTGTATTACCATGAATGGGGTGCCGGTCCCGCAAGACGTCTTTACTTGTATGTGATCAGGTTCCCGCTCGTCGTAGCGGGGCTTGTCACATAGCGGGTCTTCCGCGGTTCGAATCATGCCGTGCCGTGTCGCGCGGCATGATTCGATAGTCTTCGGATGCGAGACGCTAGATCCGGATGCGAGACACTAGAACAGTGGAATGAGACGATTGGCCGGACAGTCGAGACCGAGACCACGGCGCCAGGTTCGTGATGTCCTGGCGATTGATGGATCCGTTTGCCCTCGGAGCAGCGGGTGAGCGAATTGGACTGGCCCCAGGCCTGGGAGATCTTCGAAGCGGCGCTTCGGCTCCCGCAGCAGGATCAGGCCGATTACCTGGATGAGGCTTGTGGCGCAGACAAGCCTTTGCGAGATGCGGTCGAGAAGATGCTGGCCGCCGACGGACAGCCGAATGACTTTCTCAGCCGCCCTCTTTTCGAAGGGGACATCGAGACCCGCCAAGAAGTGCGTCCGGCGTCCGCGCAACTGGAGCCAGGTCGTCGGATCGGACCCTACGAGATCCTACGCAAGATCGGGCAAGGCGGCATGGGTACCGTCTACTTGGCGGTGCGTGCCGACGACGCGTTCCAGCGGCAGGTGGTGGTCAAGCTGGCGCGGCCGGGCATGGAGTCGGCAGCGCTCCTCGAGCGCCTGCGGACGGAGCGCCAGATCCTCGCCAGCCTCGCTCACCCGAACATCGCCCGGCTTTACGACGGCGGAGCCACTGACGAAGGACTGCCGTACTTCGTCATGGAGTATGTCGAGGGTGTTCCGATCGACACCTATTGTGAGCAGAACGACCTGTCGATCGACGAACGGTTGACCTTGTTTCGCTCGGTCTGTGCTCCGGTGCACTATGCACACCAGAACCTGGTGGTCCATCGAGACCTCAAGCCGTCCAACATCTTGGTGGACGCACAAGGCGTGCCTAAGCTGCTCGACTTTGGTATCGCCAAGCTGCTCAACGCCGACCTTGCAGGGCATGGACAGACTGCCACTCTGCAGCGGGTCTTGACTCCGAACTATGCCAGCCCGGAGCAGATTCGTGGCAAGCTCATTACCACGGTCAGCGACGTCTACTCGCTCGGTGTTCTCTTCTACAAGCTTCTCACCGGTCATTTACCCCGTCAGATCGCGGGTCGTTCGCCCGACGAGATCGAGAGTCTCCTGAGGGATTCCGAGCCCCTGCCCCCTAGCCTGGCCGTAACTCGACCCTACGAAGACGAGTGGGGCAGCGGCGCGGGCGCATCCGGTTCTGCGCATCAGAACGAGCAACGCACGGACCAGCTCCGCCGCCAGTTGACCGGTGACCTCGACGCCATCCTCCTCACGGCGCTGCGCAGCGCACCTCTGCGGCGATATAGCTCAGTCGAGCAGTTGTCGACCGATATCGAACGCTATCAGCTCGGTTTACCGGTCATCGCTCGGGCTGGCACCTGGCGTTACCATGCCGGCAAGTTCGTCCGCCGCAACAACAGGCCCTTGGCGGTGGCGGCAGGGCTCGTGCTCCTGCTGTTCGGTTTTTCTATAGCCATGGTGCTCCAGGCATCTCGCATTGCTTTCGAGCGTGATGTGGCGCGCAGCGAGAGAGACAAGAAGGGGCAGGTCTTGTCGCTGGTCCAGGAACTCTTCCAGTACAGCAACCCCTACCTGTTGCCCGGCCATGGCTTGACCGTCGAAGAGGCCCTCGAACGGAGCGTGCCGGTCTTCGAAGGTCGGTTGCACGACCAACCCGACGTTCTGTCCGAGCTACTGCACACCTCCGGCTCGATCCTGCGAGTGCTCGGCGTCTACCAGGACGCTCGAGATCAGCTCACGGAGACACTCGAGATCCGCCATCGTCTGCATGGCGAAGTGGACCTGGGCGTGGCCGCGACGATGATCGAGTTGGCTGGGGTCCATCGAGAGCTGGGAGACAACAGCGAGGCCGAGGCCTTGGCACGCCGCGCGATGGAAATTGCGAACCAGCTGCTTCCCGTGGGTCATCCGGATCGAACTGGGGCACTCAACGAGTTGGTCGCAGTGCTCTGCTATCGAAGTGACTTTGGGGCTGCCGAAGCGCCGGCAACAGAGGCCCTGAAACTTTCGCAAGAGCTACCGGGGGAGAGCCTCGGACGATTGGTCGCATTGGAGCAGTTGGCCACGATTCGTAGCGTGAACGGCGACTACCGCGAAGCGGCTCGACTCTTGCGGGAAGCCCTGGCGCTCACTCGGGCTCGTTATGGCGAGAAGTACCCGAGCCAGATTATGACCCTCACCAACCTCGGCCTCAGTTTGCGGCGGCTGGGAGAGCTGGAATCGGCCGAGCAAGCCTTCGAGCAGGCCCTGGGCCTGCAGCGCTTCAATTTTGGCGACCTTCCCTATCCGCCTCTGCTCAACAACCTCGCCGGCGTCCACTATGCGCAGGGTAACTACGAAAGCGCCGAGAGCCTGTACCGACAGGCGCTGGCAGCAGTCCTGGATGCTTCGGGCCCGCAACACTGGCGGGTCTACTCCTACGGTGTGCGCATCGCTCGGACGAAGAACCGTCGCGGCGAAGCGGACGAAGCCGAAGCCAGTCTGCGTCGACTGCTCGAAGAATGGAAGCCCAAGCTCGGTGCCGATCATTGGCGGATCGACGAGGGCCTCAGCATCCTTGGGGAAAGTGTCAGCCTCCAAGGGCGCTGGACCGAGGCCGAGCCCCTGGTGATCGGTAGCTTCGAGCGTTTGCTCGCCACGACGAGAGAACGGACCAAGAGTGACGCGTTCGAGCGTCTGCGGGAGCATTTCGAGCGTTGCGGTAAGGCCGGCGAAGTCACTCGCTTCGAGAAGATGCTCGGCCGCCCCGGCGATCGGCTGGGCTGATCGACGACAGCCCGTCCGGTCAAGCGTCGGATCCCGTGATCCACTTTGGGGACGCTTGACGCCGCTATACCCAGTGACGGGGCTCTTCGATTGCCGGCATCGAGAGATGCTGCTGATCGGGTCCGCCGGCAGGGCCAACGACGGACCGTGCCCAGTCGCGAGACTGGCCGTGACGCCAAACGGGGCCCTTGCTTTATCACTCGATCCGATAGGCTTGAGGAGTTATGCCGAGTAGCGACGTTCAGGAAATCACGGGCCTGTTGGTGGCGTGGCGCGGCGGCGACGACGCTGCGTTGACCGACCTGATGCCACTGGTCTACCAGCGGCTGCGGGAGATCGCTGGTTATCTGGTACGTGGTGAGCGCTCTGGCCACACGCTCGAGACCACGGCTCTGGTGCACGAAGCGTTCTTGCGGTTGGTCGATATCGATCGCATCGGTTGGCGTGATCGGGCCCATTTTTTTGCCATGTGCGCGCGCATCATGCGTCGAGTTCTGGTCGATCACGCGCGGTATCAATGTCGCGACAAGCGCGGTGGTCGGGCGCACAAGGTCGAGTGCACGGAGCTCTTGGGTATCGCAAGTGAGCGCGCGCCTCGCCTGATCGCGCTCGACGAGGCGCTCAGCGGGCTGGCGAAGCAAGACGCGGAGATGGCTCGTATTGTCGAACTGCGGTTCTTCGGCGGTTTGGAGCGCGAGGAGCTGGCAGAGGTAATGGGCATGTCCAGTGCGACCGTAACCCGCCGGTGGCGGGCGGCCCGTGCTTGGCTGATCTCCTATCTGAATCCGGAAACCCAGTGAGCTACCGGCGACGGCGAAGGGATGGCTAGCCTGCCATCTGATGTCCTGGACTCGGGCTCCGGTGCGCCGAAGCGTCACGATCTTGGTCTCGCGAAGCGGATCCCCTCGAGCTCGGAGATCTTGCAGTTTCCCAACGGGCCAGAGCCAGTTGCTAATCGGCTCGTCATAGAATCAGCGGATGCGAAAGATCCGCGATACTTTGCTTCTCCTGCTCGTTGCTTCGGCGGGCATGCTCTGCACCGTGGTAGGCGCTGAGCCGAGCGCGCCGATTTTCACCGAAGTGGCAGCTGAGACGGGGCTCGACTTCGTCTACTTCAACGGTATGTCGGGCGAGGATTACTTTCCCGAGATGACCGGCCAGGGTGGCGCTC
>JBCCGX010000704.1:0-5531 GCA_039029035.1 Acidobacteriota bacterium
GACGGCTCGCGCGGCGTAGACCACCTTGCGGCTCTCGCCCCGGGCGAGGTGGCCGAAGAGTTCGATACGGTCGTCGCGCAGATCCATGTGATCGGGCTGCCAGAGCTTGTCGGCGTCGAGCCAGCCAGCGGTGGCGTCGCGGCCGAGGCGCGGGTTCTCGATCTCCCAGCCGGCCGGGATGCGGTCGACCAGGGCGATGTTGGCGATCGGCTCGTTGGTGGTGTTGCGCAGGGTGAGCTCGACGTAGACCAGGTCGCCGAGAGTCAGACCCCTGGCGGGATCGATTGGCTTGCCGGCCGCGTCGACGTAGCGCCGGGCGAGGAGCAGACCGTCACCGCCGGTACGCCAGTCGGGTACGGTTCGAACCCCTTCCGAGGCCAGGATCAGGTAGAGCTTGCCTTCGCTCTTCTGCCCCACTTCGAGATCGAGGCTGTCGTACTCGCTGGCACGGGCCAGGTTCCAGGTCCGCTCGCTGCCCTGGCTACTGTCTTCCGGCTCGAGGCGGCGACCGTTGCCCTCGAGGGTCGGCGGATCGAAGCGGTCGGCACCGGCAGCGGCGAATTTGCCCAGGCCGGTGATGCCCCACACCAGCTCCTGGGTGGTGTACCAGGTGCTCTTGTGGCCACGTAGCCCTTCAGCCACCAAGTCGGCCAGGGGTTCGCCCGCGGCGTCGCGGCCGAAGAGGTCGACGAAGGTAGAAAGCATGAAGCCGCGCATGCGGCGGTCGGAGTAGAACGACCAGCCGTTGCGGCGCGTGTTGGTCAGCACCGAGAGATCGGGGCTCTTGAGCTCCAGCTCGTAGCGCTGGTCGCCTGCTTCGTACAGGGCGGCTTGCAGCATGAAGCGGTGCTCGCGCTGCTCGTGCTGCGGCTTGGACGGTAGCTCGCCGAGCAGCTTCTCGGCCCGCGCCTTGTGCGGCTTGCCGGCCTTGGCTAGCACGAAGTGGAAGTAGGGCTCGGCGTTACGACTGTAGTGGTTGCCGCGATGCTGGCCGGCCTCGAAGTGATGACTGATCTGCCGATCCATCCAGTCGATCGCCTCGTCGATACGATCCTGGGCCACGGGGTAGTCGAGCGTCTGGGCGTCGAGTAGCAGGTGGGTGGCGTAGGCGGTGCCCCAGAAGGTGGGCCGGGTGCCACCGGGCCAGTAGGCGAAGCCACCGTCCGGCGTTTGCATGGCGAGCAGGCGGTTGATGCCGTGGGTGGCCATGCCTTCCACATCTTTGTCTGCCAGGAGCGCCGGATCGACCTGGCCGATGAGCTCGGCAAGGTAGAGCAGCGGCCGGGTGGTCGAGGTGGTCTGCTCGATGCAGCCGTAGGGGTAGCGCAGCAAATGCTTCAGGTGACTGAAGGTGTCGCCGTAGGGGTTGTTGGTCACCCACAGGGTAGAACGCTCGCTCATCGGCACCCAGCCTGCGAGGTAAGGTGTGAGATCCGTCGTGCCGGCGGCGAGCTCGATGCGCTGGGTTGCGCGGCTCTTGGGGCCGGCCGGCAGCAGCGGCACCTCGGTTTCCTCGGACGAGGAGAGATCGCCCGATGCCGCGGTGACCGCCAGGCGCGCTGCGCCGGACGACTGCCGGGCGCGAGCGCGGAAGAGGACGACTTCGGCGGCGCCGTGGTCCAGGGTCAGGGTGCGGCGGTCGGGGCCGAGGATCTCCACCGGCGACGAGCCGGTCTCGCTCGGGGTGAGCCCGCCGATACCCATGGCCTTGGTTTCCAAGGTGACCTCGATCTCGCGCCGCTCGCCGGAAAGGTTGGTGACGTGGACCGGCAGGCGGATCTCGTCGTCGCGGGTCAGGAATCGCGGTAGGGTTGCTTGGATGACCAACGGATCGCGCACCGTGACGCTGGCGTCGGCCCGGCCCATCTTGCGGCTGCCGGCGGTAACCGCCATCACCCGCAGCTCGCCACGGTACTGCGGCACGTCAAAGGTGACGTCCACTTTGCCCGACTTCGGTACCTCCACCAGGCCGGACCACAAAGCGACGGGCTTGACTGGCTGTACCCGTCCGGGGCCGCCGGCTCCGTCACCTCCAACGGTCGACGATGGGCCGGAGGGCGGCACCAGGAAAGTCCAGCCGACGGTTTCGAAGGTCTCCACCCCGAGGGCCCGGCGGGCGAAGATATCAGCGAAGGGGTCGGGACTCTGGAAACGGGTGAGGGAAAGGATGCCCTCGTCCACCGCCGCGACGGTGGCGTAGGTCGGCCCTTCGGCGCGCCCGAGGTCGAGACTGACGGTGAGCGGTGAGCTCGAGCGGATCTCCTCCGGTGCCGTCAGCTCGAGGTTGTGGGTGAAGGCGGTCGGCTCGATGCCCAGCGAGCGCACCCCGAAGGCGCGGTCCGGCAGGAAGGCCTGGGCCGAATCGAGGTGCGGGTCTTTGACCAGGAAGGCGGTGACGTAGACGTTGGGGGTGAACTCGTCGAGCTCGAGATTCCACACCGCTTCGCCGGGCTCGACCTCCATCCACTCGCTGCGCAACAAGCGGTCGGTCTCCGCCGTCAGCAGCACGCGACCGCGGTAGGGTGCCTTGAAGCGCACCGGGATGCGCTCGCCGACCCGTGCCACGTCCGGTGTCTCGAGGGCGATCCAAGCCGGGCGACCGGGTCGTGGGGTCTGATCGACCTCGGTCTCGTCCGGCGCCCAGTAGTACCAGTCGCCGCGGCCTTCGAGCTTCAGATCGGTACGTGCGCCTCCGGCTTCGGCACGGACCAGGAAGCCGACTGCGTCTTGGGTGGGCTTCCAGCTGAGGCGAAACTTGCCGTCGACCACGGGCACCTCGGTCGACTCGGCGGTGACCGGCCGCAGGTAGCGGCGGTAGGTCTCGTAGCCGCGGGCCTCGTCGTAGTACCAACCGTACTCCGACTCCAGCCGGATGAGCGAGGCGACGACCGTCTCTGTATCGCTCGACAGCGTGCCTTGCCAGTCGACGACCACGCCTTCGACCACCAGGTCGCTGCCCGACTCGACCTTGGTCGTGCCGGACTGCAAGCCGAGATAGAAGCGCTCGGGGTGTACCGGAACCGAAGCCTGGTTGACGGTGGTCCGACCCGAGCCGGATTCGAACACCGCGGCGCGGGCGATGAGCTGAGCCGGCCCGCGGAAGCCGCCAGCGCGCCCGGCGCCCGGGCAGCTGTAGGTACCGGCGCCCTCGTCGTCGAGCTCGGCGGTCACCGCCCCCAGGGCCAGAGGGCGCTGGGGGCTCGACTCGGGGCGCCACACGCCATAGTGGAAGTTGGCGTTGTCTTTGGGGCGGAAGTTGGCTGGGGCGATCTCGCACGAGACCTCCACCCGGTGTTTCGACGGCACACCGCCGAAGAGGTAGCGCGCACCGACGGTGACCTCCATCGGCTCACCGAAGAGATAGTCGGGCCGACCGGCGCCGACGTCGACCTTCATGCGCTCGGGCACGAACTCCTCCACCTGGAAGCGATACTGGCCGATCACCTGCTCGGCCACCTCGAGCTTGGCCTCGTAGCGCCCGGTGGCGGCGAAAGCCGGGAAATCGAGATCGAGATCCAGGTAACCCGCGGCGTTGGTTTTCAAGGTCGTGCGCTTCAGCGTCTTGCCGCGCGGGTCGGCGAGCTTGGCGACCACCGGCATGTCGGCCGGCGGAGCCAGGTGGTCCCCCTGGCGCACGATGGCGGCGAGATGGGCCGTCTCGCCCGGGCGGTAGACGCCGCGATCGCTGTAGATCGACGCACGGTACTTAGCGTCGTCCAGGTAGGGTGCACCGGCGATCTGCTCCTCCTGCACCTCGGCCTTGAGCTCGTTGAACTTGAGGTACGTCAGGTCGTCGCCCGCCTGGGCGATGAGAGCGAAAGGCGCGCTCGGGTCGACGTCGTTGGCCGCCGGCCGGAGAGTGCAGCCGCCGTCGCGGCCGGTGCTGCAGGACGAGAGCACGTAGCCGCTCTTGCGGATCAGGCGGATCTCGGCGCCGCGCACCGGATCGAGGCTGTCCATGTCGAGAGCCCAGGCCCGCACCTCGCGGCGTTCGCTGCCGGTCGCGGCTCGTTTCGCCACCAGGTGGACGTCGGTGAGCAGAATGCGCGCTGTGTCGTGGGTGCTCCCCGCGTCGAGCCGGAGCTCGATCAGGCCCTTGGTGGTTGGCGGTACCAGCGAGGCCAGGTCGACGTAGGTGGTGGTCTCGACGTCGGCCGAGCTTTGCAGGGCGATCTGCTTCTTCAGGATCAGGTTGCTGGTGCGTTCGCTGGCGGCCTCGTTGGTGTCGTCGCTCATCCAGAAGACGAGGTTCTCCGCCGGCACGTGGCGCACGGAGAGGGTGGCGCCGCTCAGGTTGAGGTGGCGGATGGGCAGCGACGCCCAGGCGGTGCGCGGCAGGTAGCGCCCCTTGGAGACGAAGCGGATCTGCGGGCTGCGCGCCGGCACGGTGAAGTCGCTCTCGTAGGCCTGGTGCAGCATGCCGCCGTCGGCGGTGCGAACCCCGGCTTCGATTCGCATGTGGTAGCCACCACGCTCGAAGTCACCGAAGATGCGGAAGCCGCCGGCCGCCGGCGAGACCGAGAAATCGACCTCGGGCTCGAAGTGGATGCCGAAGGCGGCGTCGGCTTCGTCGAGCTCGCAGCGGGTGGAGACCTCGTAGTACGAGTGTTGCTCGCGATCCCAATAGTAGCGCCGCGACTTGACGGAGGAGTCGTCGCAGATCACCTGCACGTAGAAGCCGTTCGCACCTTCGGCGCGGTAGTTGGAGAGGACCTTCGCCACCGGGCCGACCGAGAGCTCTAGAGAGGCCGTGTGCTTGCCGGCGAGCTGCTGTCCGTCGATCGCGCTCGGCACGCCTTGATCCAACGTCAAGTCGAGTCGTCCACCGCCCTCCAGGGCGTCGCTGGCCAGCTGGGCCATGACGGTGTGGGGCTGCTCCCCTTGCCGGAAGCGAAACTGGGCGCCGCGCCGTGAGCGGCCATCAGCGCCGATGACCGTGATGCGGGCGCGTTGCTCCACCTGCCGCACATCCACCGCGCCCGAGAAGACGAGGTGCATCTCGGCGCGTTTGCGGGGGTAGTCGACGCTGGCCAGAGAGAAACGCTCGAAGTCGAAGTTCGGCGTGGTGAAGACGCGCGTCCACCGCCCCGCCTGCGGTGTGGTGAGAATGCCTGCCGGTGTCTCGAGCGCCGTCAGCTCGACCTCGTAGCGGGTGCCGGGGCGGAAACCCTCGCGCGGCTCGAAGGTGAGGGTCGAAGGGCTGGTGAAGCGCAGCGCACCGTCCACCGGCGGCTCGATGCGCAGCTCGGTGCCGTCGAAGGACTTGCCGACCTGCTCGGCGGTGATCACCGGCCGAGCGAGCTCGATGACGATCTTCGCCGCCCCGCCTTCGGTCTCGGCGACCTCTCGGATCACCGGTGCCAGCTCCTCGGGGCTGAGCGGTTGCGGTTCCTGCTGAGCCTCGGCCGCTGTGCCGGCCCCTGGGCTGGGCGGCGTCGGCGTGGGCTCCGGTGACGGATCGCGCGAGCACGCGGCGAAAGCGATCAAAGTGAGGGCGAGGGTGATCGCACGGCATCGGAGCATCTTGAACC
>JBCCGX010000705.1:0-5529 GCA_039029035.1 Acidobacteriota bacterium
GAAAAGCTCGAGGCTCACACGCTGCGCTTCACCCTGAAGGAGCCCTACGCGGTCGGCGAGCGTCTGTTCGACAGCATCCCCATCTTGCCGCGGCACCGCCTGGAACCGGCCTTTCGCGAGGGGCGCTTGCACGAAGCCTGGGGCCTGCAGACGCCGCCGTCGGAGGTCGTCGGCCTCGGACCGTTTCAGGTATCCAAGTACGTCGCCGGGGAACGCCTCGAGCTGGTGCGCAACCCGCATTATTGGAAAGTCGACCGCGAAGGGCACCGGCTACCCTATCTCGATCGCCTGATCTTTCTCTTCGTCGCCCACGAAGACGCCCAGGCGCTGCGCTTCAAAGCCGGTGAAGCGCACCTCACCGATCGCCTGAGCGCCCGCAACTTCGCCCTCTTGGAACGTTACCAGGCAAAGCACGGCTACGTCTTGCGCGATCTCGGCGCGAGCCTGAACTACAACTTCCTCGTCTTCAATCTCAATGACCTCGAGGGCCTCGAAGGTATCGACCCGGCCATCGCGCGCAAGCAGACATGGTTCCGCCAGGTCGCCTTTCGTCGCGCGGTCTCGGCCGCCATCGATCGGCAAGCGATCGCGCGGTTGGTGTACCAGGGCCGGGCCACGCCTCTCCTCACCCACGAGACGCCGAGCAATCCATGGCACAACCCAAAGCTCACCGTACCGGTACGCTCCCTCGATTCGGCTCGCCAGCTGCTCCGCAGCGCCGGCTTCCGCTGGCGCGACGACGGCCGGCTGCTCGACGCTGAGGGAACCCCGGTGGCGCTGTCGATCCTCACCAGCTCGTCGAATAAGGAGCGCTCGGGCATCGCCACCATCCTCCAGGCGGATCTCGACGAGCTCGGGATCGCGGTACAGATCGTCGCTCTGGAGTTCAAAGCCCTGGTCGAGCGCGTCACCCGCAGCTTTGAGTACGAGGCCAGCCTCCTCGCCTTCGGCGCTGGCGATGTCGATCCCAACTCGGCCATCGGCATGCTGACTTCGGAGGGTGCCAGCCACCTCCGGCGACTCCGGCGACGCACCCCGCCGGAGCCTTGGCAGCAGGAGATCGATCGCCTGATGGAGCAACAGCTGGTCGCGCTCGATCCCCAGCGGCGGCGCCGGCTCTACGATCGGGTGCAGCAGTTGGTAGCCGAGAATCAGCCGATGATCTTCCTGGTCAGCCCCAACGTGCTCACCGGCGCAGCGAGCCGGCTGGGCAACTTCAAGCCGGCGATCCTGTCGCACTTCACCCTGTGGAACGCTGACGAGCTCTTCTGGCGCACCCCAGCGGAGCACTGACCGGCACGGCGGCAAACAGCGAAGGTCCCGTGCACCGCGCGCGAGAAAAATCTCGGGTCGGAAAAGCTATCATTCCAGAATCGAAAGGCCATAGATCTTGATGCAGAGATCGTTTGCTGCTGCGGGGCTGGGGACCTTGCTGGACACCGAGCGGGGACGAAATCTTGCCTTTCGAGGCAAGATTTCGTCGTTGCGAGCTGCCGATGCAGAGCTCGTCGGTTTGAGGCGAGCTTCGCTAGAAGATCTCGATCGCCCTGGAGATCGTGCGGGCCACCGAGGCAAGTGAGACATCCTGACCGCAAGCAACCGAACCCCAGCTGGCAAGACGACAAGCTCGTTAGCGCCTGTCTCGCCGGTAGCGAGCAAGCCTGGCACGCCCTGGTCGACAAGTACAGCCAGCTGGTCTTCGCCATCGCGCGGCGCTACGGCGCATCGCGTGACGAGGCGACCGATCTGTTCCAGGCTGTCTGGCTAGAGGCCTACAACGACCTGGCCAAGCTGCGGCGCAAGAGCCGCTTCAAGCCCTGGCTGATCACCCTGGCCGGTCACAAGTGCTATCACTGGAAGCGCAAGCACCTGCGCCAGAGGAGCCACGAGGTTGGTGGCTTCGAGAACGATCTTCCCGAGTCGACCGAAGCTGGCGAGCCGGCGCTCGATGAGCGCTTGGCCACCGACCAGCTGGTGCGCGAAGGGATTCTCCAGCTACCGCCGAGATGCCGGGAAATGATCCGCCTTCTCTTCTTCACCTTTCCCCCCAAGCCTTACAAGGCGATCGCCGAGCAGATGGGGCTGGCGACCGGCTCGATCGGCTTTATCCGGGGCAGATGCCTCGAGCGCCTGCAGTCGATCCTCGAACGCTCGGGATTGTGATGCGCTTCGGGACTGGTATGAGCTCCGCAGACGACTTCGACATTCCGCCAGCGCTAGCCGCCTTGACGCGCGATAGCGAGCGGCACGACTACTTTGCCCGGCACTCCGAGCTGGTGCAGGGCGAGGTGGTCGCGGCACTCACCCGGGAAGTGTCGCGGCTCTTCGGCGTCGACCTGGAGAAAGCCCGCGACCTCGCCGCCACCGCGCAGTGGATCGCCGAGGCTTTGCACGACAATGCCAGCCTGGCCCGCGCCACTCGGGCAGCGGCGAACGTGGCGCATTCGCTCGGCGAAACCGAACGGGCTCAAGATCTCTACCAGGCAGCCCTGGCTGGATTCGAAGCACTGGGCGAAGACGGCGAGGCCGCGGTGACCCGCAGCAGCGCCCTGTTGAACCTCGCCTTTCTCGGCCGGCATTCGCAGGTCGAAACATGGTACGAGGCCGCGCGTCAGGTCTTCCGCCAACTCGACGACCGACGCCGACTGGCCACGCTGCAGCACAACTTCGGCATCATCCTCGGACGACAGGACCGCTGGGAGGAAGCCCTCGATTGCTACACCTCGGCGCGCCAGGAGTTCCAACGCCTCGACAAGGTGCAGGACTTCGCCATCTGCCTACGCAACATCGCCGTCTGCCACATCAACCTGCACGACTTCACCGCCGCCCTCGACAGCTACGAAGAGAATCGAGCCTTCTGCCGCCAGCACGGCCTGACCCGCATCCTGTTGCAGGTCGAGTACAACATTGCCTACCTCTACTATCTGCGTGGCGAGTACACCCGGGCCATTCGGCTTTTCCAGGCCGCGCGACGCGCTTGTGAAGACGCCGGCGACGACTATCACACCGCCTTATGTGACCTCGACCAGGCGGAGATCTACCTCGATCTCAATCTAGCGAAGGAGGCTGCCAGCCTGGCCCAGGCAGCGTTCGACACCTTCGATCGGCTGAAGATCCCCTACGAGAGCGCCAAGGCGCTGACGTTTCGCGCCATCGCGCTGAGCCGCCTGGGTCGCGCCCAAGAAGCGCTCCATCTGCTGCGCCGGGCACGCCAAATCTTCGTCAGCGAGCGCAACCGTCTTTGGCCGGCACTAATCGACTTCTACCAGGCGGTGGTCTTGGCACGGGATGCTCGCCCGCAAGCGGCGGTGCGCCTGGCGCGCAGCGCCCGCCGCACCTTCCAGACCTTGCATCTGGACCCCCGGGTCGCCATGTGCGAGGTGCAGCTGGCCGAGTTGCGGCTCAGCCTGGGCGAGCCGGATCGGGCGCGCCGCTCCTGCCAGGGCGCGATCTCTCGGCTGGCGGAGCTCGACCTGCCGGCGCTCGAGCACCGCGCGTATCTCGCCCTCGGGCAGATCGAAGAAGCGATCGGCGACCGGCAAGCGGCCCTGGCCGCCTACCAGCGCTCGCACCAACGGCTCGAACAGCTACGCAGCCAGCTGCAAGGCGACGACCTCAAGATCGCCTTTCTCAAAGACAAGCACGTGGTCTATGAAAGCCTGGTCTGGCTCACCCTCGACGACGACGAGGCGGGGGCCCACCAGGCCCGAGCCTTCACCTACATCGAAGCGGCCAAGTCCCGCAGCCTGGTCGACCTCATGGCGTTTCGCGCCCACGCCCTGGCGCCGACCACCGCCGAACACGCCGAGCTGGCCGAGCGCGTCCAGGGCCTGCGCGAGGAGCTCAACTGGCTCTACCGTCAGATCGATACGGACCAACGGCCGATCAGCGATCGTTCGCGCCAAAGGCGCGGCGCGCTGCGCCTCAGAACCCGGAACAAAGAAGAGGAGCTGCTCACCGCCCTGCGCTCGTTGCGCACCACGGATCGCGAGTTCACCTCGTTGCAATCCGGGTCGGTCATCGACTTCGAGACGATCCGTTCGTCCCTCCCCGCCGAGGCGACGCTGATCGAGTACTTCATCGCTCGCGACCGGATCTTCGCCTGCGTCATCGACCGCCAGACGATGGCCGTCGTCCCGTTGACTTCCGCAACGAACGCCCGCAAGCACCATCGCTTCCTGCAATTCCAGCTCGCGCGCTCGGGCCAAAGCGGTGCGACGGGCACCGCCCCCAGGGGGATCGAAGAAGCGACGAGTTTCCATCTCGGCGAGCTCTATAGTGATCTCATCGCACCGATCCGCGGCTACCTCCGAGGCCGCCACTTGGTGATCGTGCCCCACGGCTTCCTGCACTATGTGCCTTTCCACGCTCTGCACGACGGTGACACCTACCTGGTCGATCGATTCACTGTTTCCTATGCCCCGAGTGCCGAGGTCTTTCACCTGTGCACGATCAAACAGGCTCGATGCGAGGAGATGTCTCTGGTTCTCGGGGTGGCCGATGAGAGGGCGCCCCATATCCTCGCGGAAGCCCAGGCTGTCGCCAAAGCTCTGCCGCAACCGACCCTGCTCCTGGGCGACGATGCCAGCCTGGGCGCGCTGCGACGCCAGGGCTCCCGCAGCCGCTTTCTCCACATCGCTACCCACGGCATCTTCCGGCGCGACAACCCGATGTTCTCCGCCATCCAACTCGGCACCCGGCGCCTGAGCTTGTTCGATCTCTACGACCTGCGCCTCGCTGCCGAGCTGGTGGTGCTGAGCGGCTGCGGCACCGGCCTCGGCACCGTCTTCGGCGGTGAGGAGTTGGTTGGCTTGACCCGCGGCCTGCTCTACGCCGGCGCCCGGTCGGCCTTGGTGACGCTGTGGGACGTCCACGACGCCTCCACGGCCGATTTCATGGGCCTCTTTTATCGCCACCTGACAGCCGGCAGCGAGCGCGCTGAGGCTCTGCGTCAGGCGATGCGGGATCTGCGGCAGGAGTATCCCAGTCCGTACTATTGGGCACCGTTCGTCCTCGTCGGCAAGCCCGCCAGTTGAGACCCGCCGAGCAGCGAGCCCAACCGATGGTCGACTTCTACATCGCGGGTCACATCGCTGGCCGCCAGCTTTTTTCGAGTTTTTTTGCCCGGGGTATATTTTTTTCCACCTTCCACGCCCCTACTACCATCGAAGAGATGCTTTTGCCGCGGGAGCCAGCAGGAGGAGGATGGCATGGCCGAGTTCGATATCAGTGACTGGAGCGATTTTGTCCGCGGGGTCGTGAACCCCGAAACCGCTGAACGGATGCGGCACCACCTCGAGTCGGCGCCGGCCGCGACCCGGCGGCGAGTTGCCGCCTTGGAGCGGGTCGCTGAGCTCGGCCAAGCCGACCGTGACGACACGGTGCCGGCCCATGCGGTGCGCATCGCCAAGGCGATCGCCAGCGTCCGCCGGCCGGAAAGCGCGAGCCATACCGCCACGGCTCCGCAGCGCGGCCTGGCGGCCCTGCGTCGGTTACGCCTGGCGATCACCTTCGACAGCCTGCTGGCCC
>JBCCGX010000706.1:0-5517 GCA_039029035.1 Acidobacteriota bacterium
AGCGAGCTCGGCTTCCGGCCCAAGATGAACGACATGTTTCGGCTGTCGATCGACGAGGCGGTCACCACCTTCTACCGCGAGCGCATCCGCCAAGCCGAGATCTACGATAGCGGCACATCGGACAGCGAGGCGGACGACACGGGCAGCCCTACCGCGGTGGCGGATCCGGTGATCGAGAGCTTCTCGATGCTGCGCGATCCCGAGGATCGCGAACGCTTCAAGGCCGCGCAGCCGGGCATCCGCGATTCGGGCAACGGTCACGCCACCTTCGAGCTGCCCGGCCCGCCGGTCGACGAGGCGCTGAAGCATCGGTACCTGGCGCGGCGCAGCCACCGCACCTTCGATCCGGCGACCATTCCGAGCCGCGACTTCGGCGAGCTGCTGAGCGTCCTGCGGCAGATCTCCCTCGACGGCGAGCCCAAGTACCTTTACGCCTCGGCCGGCGGTCTCTACCCGGTGCAGGCCTACGTGTACTTGAAAGAGGGTCGTGTCGAGGGGTTGGCAGAAGGCATCTACTACTACCAGCCGACCACCCACCAGCTGGTCGCTGTCGCGCCGGGAGTGACCCTCGACCGCAGCCTGTGGGCCTGGGTCAACCAGCCGATCTTCGACCAAGCCGCCTTCGCCATCTTCTTCGTCACCCGCTACGCCGCCATCGCGCCGATGTACGGTCACCTGAGCCGTGACTTCAGCCTGGTCGAGGCCGGGCTGATGGCGCAGCTGCTCGACGAAGAGGCCACCAAGCTGCAGCTCGGCTTGTGCTACATGGGCGGTGTCGAATTCGAGCCGATCCGCCACCACTTCGATCTCGACGACAGCCACCGCCTGGTGTTCAACATGCTCGGTGGCCGGGTCGACCGCGAGCAAGAAGGGGCGCGGGCCGCCGAAACCGAGATCAGCGACTGGGAAGAGGGGGCCCTATGAGCACCCAGCTCTCCACCGCTGATCTGCTGACCGACCTCTCGCAGAGCGGCGTTCGCCTGTGGGCGGAAGGCGACCAGCTGCGCTTTCGCGCCCCGCGCACGGCGCTCACCGTGGAGCTCCGCGACGAGCTGCGCAAGCGCAAACCCGAGATTCTCGAGCACCTGCGGCGCGAAAGCGAGATGGCGCCCCTGTCCGGCATCACCGAGCTGGTGCCGGCTCCCGAGCAGCGTCACCAGCCCTTTCCCCTGACCGATATTCAGCAGGCCTACTGGATCGGCCGCACCAAGGCCTTCGAGCTCGGCGGTGTGTCGGCCCATCTGTACATGGAGCGGGTGGTCGAAGATCTCGACCTCGAGCGCTTCGCTCGCGCCTGGCAGAAGCTCGTCGAGCGCCACGAGATGCTGCGGACGGAAATCACCCCGGACGGCGATCAACGAATCCGTCGCGAGGTGACGATCCCCGAGATCCCACTGCACGATTTGCGCGGCAAGAGTGGGCCCGAGATCGACCGGGCGCTGGCCGCCACCCGCGAGCAGATGTCGGAGCATGGCCCCGATCTCGAAGCCTGGCCGCTGTTCGAGATTCGCGCCAGCCGGTGCAGCGACAACGAAACGCGCCTCCACCTCAGCCTCAGTCTGCTGGTCTGTGACGCCTTGAGCTCGCAGATCCTCTTTCGCGAGCTGCTGCTCCTCTACCAGGATCCCGATCGCCACTTGCCGGCGCTCGAGCTGTCGTTTCGCGACTGGGTGACGGCGCAGGCGGACCTCGCCGCCAGCGAGAGCTTCCGGCGCTCCCTGGCCTACTGGCGCGCGCGCCTGGACGCTCTGCCGCAGGCCCCGGAGCTGCCCTTGGCCAAGAGCCCGACAGCGCTCGATGGTGCCTCGTTCACCCGCCGTTCGGGACGCTTGGACCCGGAGGCCTGGCGACGCCTCAAGACGCGCGCCAAGCAAGCCGGTCTGACGCCGATGGCAGTGGTGGCGACGACCTACGCCGATGTCTTGGGGCTATGGAGCAAGAACCAGCATTTCCTGCTCAACGTGCTGTTCTTCAATCGCCCGCTGCTCCATCCCCAGATCAACCAGGTGGTGGGCAACTTCAGCACGACGATCCTGCTCGAAGTCGACGCCACCCGCCGCGGCGAGACCTTCGAAGAGCGCGCTCGCCGCCTGCAGCAACAGCTGTGGCAAGACATCGAGCACGCCCAGGTTAGTGGCATTCGGGTGCTGCGCGAGCTGCAGCGCAACGTTGGCGGCGCACCGACCGCGATACCGGTCGTCCTGGCCAGCACTCTGGGCCTTGCCAAGCCCGTCGACGCGGCGGCCCGAAGCGAATCGCAAGACGTCAATCATGACCGTCTGCAGACCCCCCAGGTGTGGCTCGACCACCAGATCGGCGAACGGGGTGGCGCTCTGGTGTTCAATTGGGACGCTATCGACGAGCTCTTCCCCGAGGGCATGCTGGAAGCCATGTTCGAGATTTACCGGACCCGGCTCGAGCAGCTGGCCGAGGGCGAAGACGCCTGGACCGGGCTCGGCGCGCAGGCCCCCCCAGAGCAACTCGCCCGACGGCGCGAGATCAACGCCACCGAGGCGCCGGTCAGCAGTGAATACTTGCACACTCTGTTCCGGCACCAGGCGGATCAGCACCCGGAGCAGCCGGCGGTGCTCTGCGCCGGGCGCACCTTGACCTACGGCGAGCTCCGCACCCGATCGAGCCACCTGGCCCGACAGCTGCGCGACCTGGGCGCGGCGCCCAATCAGCTGGTCGCCATGGTGATGCACAAGGGCTGGCAGCAGATCGTCGCCGCACTCGCCATCCTCGAGTCCGGCGCCGCCTATCTGCCGATCGACGCGGCCTTGCCACGTGAACGCCGCAGCTATCTGCTCGACCATGGGCAGGTCGACATCGCTCTGGTTCAACCCGAGCTCGATCACGCCGACGAGCTGCCCGAGCGCGTCGCGCGCCTGGTGGTCGCCGATGAGCCGCCCGCGGAACCGGTGGAGGCGCTCGACACGCCGCCGCCGCAACGGCTCGACGACCTCGCCTACGTGATCTACACCTCCGGCTCCACCGGCCAGCCGAAGGGCGTGATGATCGATCATCGCGGCGCGGTCAATACCGTCCTCGACATCAACCGGCGCTTCGAGGTCACGGCGAGCGATCGGATGCTGGCCATCTCGTCGATGAGCTTCGATCTCTCGGTCTACGACGTCTTCGGCCTGCTGGCGGCGGGCGGTGCCATCGTCGTGCCCGAGCCGGAAGCGCTGCGCGAGCCGGCACGGTGGGCGGAGCTCATCAGCGAGCACCGGATCACCCTGTGGAACACGGTCCCGGCGCTGATGGAAATGCTGGTCGATCACCTCGCCGATGGTTCCGAGACGGTGCTCGAGCCGCAGCGCCTGGTGATGATGAGTGGCGACTGGATCCCGGTGCGCTTGCCGGATCGGATCCGGACACTCAACCCAGCCTGCCAGGTGATCAGCCTGGGGGGCGCAACAGAAGCTTCGATCTGGTCGATCCTGCACCCGATCGACCGTGTCGAACCCGACGCGGTCAGCATTCCCTACGGTCGGCCGATGGTCAACCAGGCGTTCCACGTGCTCAACGAACGCCTCGAAG
Organism: Acidobacteriota bacterium; assembly: GCA_039029035.1. Lineage (GTDB taxonomy): Bacteria > Acidobacteriota > Thermoanaerobaculia > Multivoradales > J023 > JAAELT01. Next base: position 3,544 of record JBCCGX010000706.1, read on the forward strand.
ACTGTCCCGACTGGGTCACCGGTCAGCTCTTCATCGAAGGCATCGGGGTCGCCAAGGGGTATTGGCGCGACGAGGCCAAGAGCCGCGCCAGCTTTTTCGATCACCCCGCCAGCGGGCGCCGGATCTACCGCACCGGAGATCTCGGCCGCTATCTCGGCGACGGCGAGATCGAGATCCTCGGGCGCGACGACCTGCAGGTCAAGATCCAGGGTTACCGGATCGAGCTGCCGGAGATCGAAGCGGCCCTCAACCAGCACCCGGACGTTCGGACCTCCGCCGTGGTGGCGGTCGGCGAGTTGCGTGGCAACAAACGACTGGTCGGCTGGGCGGTCTCTGAGCGTCAAGACGCCGAGCTGCTCACCGAGCTACACACCTTCCTCGAATCCAAGGTTCCAGACTACATGGTGCCGGCGAGCCTGCACCGTATCGCGGAGCTGCCGCTCAACGCCAACGGCAAGGTCGATCGTGGGGCGCTGGCGGCGACCAACGAGACGGACGCCGACGCGCCGGACTTCGTCGCGCCACGGGACGAGCTCGAGCTATCGATCGCCGAGCTCTGGCAGGATCTTCTGGAGCAACCGTCGCTCGGGATCCACGACAACTTCTTCGACCGCGGTGGGCATTCGCTCCTCGCGGTGCGCCTGATGACTCAGATTCGCCAGCGCATGGGTCGTGATCTCCCCCTCGCCACCCTCTTCGAGGCACCGACGATCGAATCCCTGGCCAAGCTGCTGCGCCGCGAGGGCACCCTGCCGCCGCGGTCCGCCCTGGTCGGCATCCAGCCGCTGGGGGATGACGTGCCGCCCTTCTTCTGCGTGCACCCGGTGGGTGGCAGTGTGCTGTGTTACGTCGATCTCGCGCGGCAGCTCGAGGTCGAACGCCCCTTCCTCGGCCTGCAGGTTCCCGATCCCGAGACCGCGGCTTCCGATGGCGCCAGCCTGGAGGACATGGCGGCCGAATACTTGCGCGCGGTCCGCGAGCGTCAGGCGCACGGTCCTTACCATCTCGGCGGCTGGTCGATGGGGGGCGTGATTGCCTACGAGATGGCGCGGCAACTGCAGAGCCAGGGCGAAGAGGTCGCCACGCTGGTCCTGATCGATGCAGCGCGGCAGCACGGCGATCCCGATCAGATCGACGACGCGGTGCTGGCCTCGTGGTTCGTACGCGACCTGGGCGGCCTGACGGGGCAGCCTCTCGAGCTGTCCGCTGATCGACTGCGCACACTCGACAGCGCTGGCGAGCTCGCCGCGGTGGTCGAACAAGCGAGGGGTCTCGAGGTGCTACAAGATGTCAGCGAGGCAGAGATCGCCCGTCTCTTGGCAGTTTTCAGGCGAAATTTCCAGGCCCTGCTGCATTACCGGGCTCCGGCCTACACCGGTTCGCTGGTGGTCCTCAAAGCCGCCGCCACCGACGGTTCGGCTACCCTCGGCTGGTCCGATGTCGCCGGTCGTGTCGAAGCCTACGAAGTACCGGGCGATCACTACACGATCATGCAGCCGCCGCACGTCGACGCCCTGGCGGAACACCTGCGCGGCGCGCTCGCCGGATCGGCCGAGCCTGAACGAGAACGCTGATCCGTGGATATCCGAGAGTCCAGCGGCTCACTCCGGTGGCCTGCCGTCCGGCACAGGCGACGAGGTCGCGCCCGCGACGTCGGCGGTCGGCAGGGGTGCATACGCCCGTTTGGCGTTCTCCATCGCCCAGGGGAAGATGTATCGCCGCAAGTGGACCGGCTCGAGCAGGCGACCCGCCAACGACCGCCAGCCGACGCGACGCGCCAGCCACCAGGCGAGGTTGACCGTCGATCGCACGACTGCATCGAAGCTCAGGCTGGGGACCGGTGGCAGACGGCCACGCCGCAGCCAGGTACCGCGCTGGCGGCGCAGCCAGCCGAGATAATCGGCCAGCGAGGTTGGGCTGAGGAAGTCGTGGAAGTGCATCAGCACTGCCACCGCGCGCTTGCTCTGACCGAAC
>JBCCGX010000707.1:0-5505 GCA_039029035.1 Acidobacteriota bacterium
CGGCTTCGGTCAAAGCTCGGCCAATACCTGGGGCAAGTTCCTGGGCTTCGTCGCCGAGGAGCCCAAGCTCTCGCGATGGGACATCTTCACCCTGAGCTACAAGAATCCGCAACCCTGGCAGATCACCTCGATGTTCCAACAGGCCATCCTGGTCACCGAGTACCTCGACAACGAGGCGGCAGCCGACCGATTGCGCGGCGTCTTTCGGGAAGTCGGATCCTGATCCTGAGGGGCCACAAAGGCCAAAACCAGGCGGCGTAACAGCCGCGGTGATCCTCGCCAGAACCCGCCCAGGAGGATTGCCGAAGAGCTCGACGATGCAAGACTTCTACCGCCAACTCCTCGCCCAGGACAACCTACAGCAGAACGCGACCCTGGTCGCTGTCGAGGTGCTGGCCCTGGTGCTCGCACTGGTGCTCGTGGGTCGTCTGTCCGGACGCCTTCAGAAGGCGCTTCTCGGCCTACCGGCCATGGCATCCTACAGACCCCAGATCGAGCCTTGGCGGCGGCGCCTGCGGCCGCTTCTCATCGTTCTCGGTCTGCTCTCGATCCTCGCGCTGATCGGTGGCAACCTCTACATCCTGTTCGCCCTGGGCGAGACCGACCTGACACGCTACACCCTCGATGCGCTGCGCTCCATTCCACCGCGCCTATGGATCGGCCTGGGCCTCGCCCTGGGCAAAGTCGCCGCCCTGGTGGTCGCTACACGCCTGATTCTGCGCTGGCTGCGACCGAGACTCTTGGCACTCGCTGCCAAGGCCAAGGCCTTCGAAGGCCTAAAGGCCAACGACGAGAGTATCGACGCCCTCTTCGGAGCTCTGGAGCGGGTCATGACCCGCTGCGCCTGGCTGGGCGCTGCCGCCTGGTTGGCCCGCTGGCTGGCGCTGCTAGCAGAGCTCGCGAGCACCTTGCTGCTGGTGCTGCGCATCTACCTCATCATCGGCGTCGCCCTGGTCCTGTGGCGGGCACTCGAAACCCTCCTTTCCACCCTGATCGCCTTGGCTCAGAAGTACGCCGACGACAAAGGATTCGAAGCCTACTTCGATCGGCTCCGGCCCCTGCTCCCCCTCTTCGGTCGCACGGTGGAGTATGTGCTCTACCTCTCCGCCGCCACCCTGGTTCTGCTGCAGGTCGAGGCGGTAGCACCGTTCGCCGAATGGGGTCCCCGGCTGATCCACATCATCGGTTTCTTTTTCGTCGCTCGAGCACTCATCGAGGTGGCCAATCTGGCGATCGCCGAGCTCCTCACCGGTTCGAAGCTCAGCGCTTCGGAGCGCCAGCACCGAGCGACCCTACTGCCTCTGCTGGGCAGCCTGGCCAAGTACGGTATCTATCTGATCTTCCTGGTCCTGACCTTGGAAGAGCTCGGAGTCGATCCGACACCGATACTCGCCGGCGCCGGCATCGTCGGCCTGGCGGTGGGCCTCGGTGCCCAGAACTTGATCACCGATCTGGTTTCGGGCTTCTTCATCCTCTTCGAGGAGTACTACCTGGTGGGTGACTACGTGCAGATCGCCCAGGCCGAAGGCTTGGTCGCCGCCGAAGGTGTGGTCGAGGAGATCGACCTGCGCACCACCCGAGTACGCGATCTGCACGGCCGCCATCACATCCTGCGCAACGGGCAGATCATCGACATCGCCAACTTCTCGAAGGGCTACGTCTTCGCCGTCGTCCACCTCGCCGTCGCCATCGACACCAACCTGGAGGCAGCGCGTGCGGTGATCACGGACATCGGCCAGACGCTCGCCGAGACCAACGGTGACGTGCTCGAGGCGACCCAGCTCAAGGGGGTGGAAAAGCTCACCGAGTCCGAAATGGTGCTGCTCACCCTGACCCGGGCCAAACCCGGACGGCACAAACAAGTGGAGCGCGATCTGCGGGGGTTGATCAAAGGCCAGCCTCTCTTTCTCCGCGCAGCCGAAGCCTGACGAATGGACGCGAGACGAGATGCAGCGAGACGGAGTGTCAAGGCATGAATAACACAGACGAATCCTCAGCCCACTGGCAACGCTTCGTAGCCTATATGCGCCAGTTGGTGGCACGGATGGTCCCCGGGAGGCGAGGTACCGCCCATCTCGAGGAGTTCCTCGCCTTCCTCGACCAACGCGCCTGGCAAAAAGCCTACGTAGTCTTGAAGCAAATGCCGGAGTCTCTCGCGCGCACTCCCCGAGTGCGTCAGCAGTATGGCTTTGCGCTCAATCGCGACGGCCAGAGCGTCGCGGCCGAGACGGTGCTGCGGGAACTGCTCGAGGAGGACGGACCCAGCGCTGAAACCTGCGGCATTCTCGGCCGGGTCTACAAAGACCGTTGGCGCGCCGCACGCCAAGCCGGGCAGACCCAACGGGCTGCGGCGATGCTCTACCAGGCGGTCGAGATCTACCTCCAGGGGCACGAGGCCGATCCTGGCAATCCTTACCCCGGGATCAATGCTCTGACCCTGATGTCGCACTACCCCAGGCTCCCTCGCCGCATCGATTCCCTGCAGCGAGAGATTGCCACCGCGGTGGCGACACGCCGCAGAGCGGCGAGACCGACTTACTGGGACCACGCCACCCGCCTCGAGCTGGCTCTGCACACCGGCGACACCGAGGAGGCGCAGAGTGCCCTGGCCGATGCGCTCGCGGCCGACAAAGGCCCCTGGATGATGGACTCCACCCTGGCCAACCTCCACCTTGGCGCCGAGGCTCGCGAAGAGCACGGCGAGGCGCCACCGGACTGGCTGCCCGACGCAGAGGCCAGCCTCGAGGAAGCGATCGCCAAGCTCACCGATGCCGACGAGCTCACACGCATCGAGGGCATCGGACCGAAGGCCTCAGAGCTACTCCGCGCAGCGGCAATCCACACCTTCACCGATCTGGCGGACGCCGACGTCGGTCACCTGCGCCAGATCCTGTCCGAAGCCGGGTTCCGCTTCGCCCTCGCCGATCCACGCACCTGGCCCGAGCAGGCGGCCCTGGCGGCGGCGGGTCGCTGGCGTGAGCTCGACAAGCTGCAGCGCGACCTGGTCGGTGGCCGCCGACTGCTTTGAGGCCCCGGCACGGCGTACTCGCTGCCTGAATCTCTTTTGAATCCGGCGATCCATTGCCGGATGGTTCCGCCTTAAAGAACATTCCACCAACTTTGAGCGCTATGGAGGAGCAGAATGTCCAAGTCCATCTACCTGATCAACCCGACCGCAGACTTTCCCACTTACTTCGGGGCCGAGATGGTACAGGGCTGGGGCCTTCCGCCAGCAACGGCGCTGGCCGACTTGCCGATCGCCACGGTCGCCGCCATGGTGCCCGACAGCTTCGACATCCGCCTGTGCGACGAGAACATCACCCCGATCGACTTCGACATCGAGGCCGACTTCATAGGGATCACCGGCAAAGTCTCGCAATGGGGTCGAATGCAGCAAATCGCCGGTGAGTTCCGACGCCGGGGTCGCACGGTCCTCATCGGCGGCCCCTTCGCCTCCCTGTCGCCGGAGGTCGTGGTCGATCATTGCGACATCCTGGTACGCGGTGAGATCGAAGAAATCGCACCGTCGCTGTTCGCCGACCTCGAAGGCGACTGCTGGAAAGACGAATATGTCGGCACCCGCCCCTCCCTCGACCTCTCACCTCCGGCACGATGGGATCTCTACCCCAACGACCGGGCTCTGGTCGGCACCGTGCAGACGTCCCGTGGCTGCCCCTTCGAGTGCGAGTTCTGCGACGTGATCGAGTACCTCGGCCGCAACCAACGGCACAAGCCGGTAGCCAACATTCTGCGCGAGCTCGACGACCTCTACCGCTTCGGCTACCGTACCGTCTTCCTTGCCGACGACAACTTCACCATCGTCCGCCGACGGGCCAAGGAGCTGCTCAGGGCTCTGCGAGCGTGGAACGACAGCCTGGAAGACGGCAAGGTCACGTTCTTGACCCAACTCTCGATCGACGCGGCGCGCGACGATGAGCTGCTGCGTCTCTGCGCCGAGGCCGGCCTGATCCTGGCCTTCATCGGTATCGAGACGCCGAACGAAGAGAGCCTCAAGCTGAGCAAGAAGCGGCAGAACATGGGCGTCGATCTGGTCAGCCAAGTCCAGAAGTTCTACGACTACGGGATCGCGGTCATCGGCGGCATGATCGTCGGCTTCGATGGCGATGGCCCCGACATCTTCCAGCGCCAATACGACTTCGCCACCCAGGCGTCCATGCCGGTCGTCACTCTCGGGACCCTGGTGGCGCCGGCCGCTACCCCGCTGCACGACCGGATGGAACGCGAGGGACGCTTGCTGGCCGATGGCTCCGAGGTCCAAGCCCTGCCCTGGAGCACCAACATCCAGCCCAAGCTGATGACCCAGGAGCATCTGCTGCAGGGGATCCAGTGGCTGGCCAACAACCTCTACAGCCCATCGGCCTTCGGCGGTCGGCTGCTGCACTTCATCCATCGCATGGGAGAACGGCGCGACCCCAAGTACCGCAGCGGTGAAGCGGGCTCGTCGGCGGCTCGATCGGTGGAAGGCGAAGGCCGCAAGATCATGCAGCGGCTCATAGCCCTCGGACCGGAAGAAGCCAAGATGGCCTACCGAATCTTCGGCGCCGTGAGCAAGAAACCCGAGGCTTTCGATTTCGTCAAGCCCTGGCTCTTCCAGTACGCCCAGGTGCGCTACATGTACGACCAGGGCCAGTTCTGGGACTCTCACCTGGCAGCCCACGCGGCGCCCTCGGTCGGTGGTCTTCCGATAGCACCTCCGACGGCCCCGCCCTCGCAATTGGTTTCGATCGGCGCCTCTTAGGTTCTGCTAGGAGGCCGGGAAGATCCGCCTCCCACCCGGGGTTGAAACCCCGGGCTAGGCTCTGTTGTCCTTGCAGGACACGCGCCCCACTATTGTCCCAACGGGACACGCGCCCCAGAGGGGCGCTATGACGTAGTCTGGGATTTCAATCCCAGGCCTACTGCAACCTTCGAGCCAGTGCCTTGGCTTGACTCGGAGGAAGTGTCAGCAGGCACCTACAAGATTTAGACCGTTCACTACTCACTATTGGCTCTTCTGATCTATTGCACATATCTCCCAACCTTGAAACTGTCAATTATCGACAACTGATTCGCTTGCGCTCACTTCACCGAGACGCCGGAAAACAGCGCGGCGCAGACCTTAGCAATACAAGGTTTTAACGCTCCGGTTTCGACCAGAGATCCGAAAGGCGCTCCGCCAGGTTGCCTATCCCCTCCTGGACTCCCCTCAACCTGGCGGAGCCCCCTTTCTACTCTGCCTTCGAACAGCGGAGCCATGCCCGATTTATTGATCGGACGCCGGAAACCTTGTGCCGACACCTCAGGAGCCAGAACGGGTTCAAATCACCTTTTTGAACCTTTTTTGAATTCCCAGAACTATTGCCTGACTCGTCGCGGCACAGAACCATTTCACCAACGATCTCAACTCATTCGTTCTGCGATCCGGCGGCCCACCGCCAGCTCGACCGCAGGGAAAACCATGGCGAGCGCATGCCCCCAGGGAGATGAAATGAACCGCCACGCTGC
>JBCCGX010000708.1:0-5503 GCA_039029035.1 Acidobacteriota bacterium
ACCAGGGCAGCTTCGCCAGGTCGACGTTGCCGCCCGAAAGGATGATCCCGACCTTCTTGCCTCGGACGTCGATCTTGTCGGCCAGGATTGCCGCGAAGGGCACCGCAGCCGAGGGCTCGACGACAATCTTCATCCGTTCCCAGATCAGGCGCATCGCGGCGATGATCTCGTCGTCGTCGACGGTGACGATGGCCTGGAGGTGCTGGCGCAGGATGCTGAAGGTGAGGTCGCTCAAGGCAGTCAGCAGGCCGTCGGCGATCGACCGTGTGGGGGTGACGGCGGGTTGAAGCTGACCGGTGGCGAGGGAGCGGTGAGCATCGTCCGCCGCAGCGGGCTCGGTGGCGATCACCTGGGTGTCGGGGGAGAAGTGTGCGACGGCGAGGGCGGTACCACTGGCCAGGCCTCCACCGCCGACCGGGACGAGCAGGAGATCGAGAGCGGGTGCGTCTTCGATCAGCTCCTTGGCGGCCGTGGCCTGGCCGGCGATGATGCGCTCGTCGTCGAACGGGTGAACGAGCACGGCACCGGTGCGCTCGATCACCTCTTCGGTGGTCGACTCGCGGGCGGTCAGGGTCGGCTCGCACAGGATCACCTCGGCGCCGTAGCCACGGACCGCCGCCAGCTTCACAGCTGGCGCGGTGCGCGGCATGACGACATGGGCCGGGCAGCCGGCGAGGCGGGCAGCCAGGCTCAGAGCCTGCGCATGGTTGCCGGACGAGTGCGTGGTGACGCCCCGTACCAAGTCGTCTTGGCTGAGCTGCTGGACGGCGTTGGTAGCACCACGAAACTTGAAGGCCCCGATCTTCTGGAAGTTCTCACACTTGAAGAACAGCTCGGCGTCGCTGCGCTCGTCGAAGGTTCGCGACCGCAGCACGGGAGTACGGTGAGCGAACGGGCGGATCCGCTGGTGGGCCGCCTCGATCGCTCGCCGCGTGATCCGCGGTTCCGTTTCGGATGCCGACACGTCGCGGACTCTCTACTGACCGAAGATGTCTTCGACCGGGACGACGCGGACACCGTCTTCGGCGATCGTCAGGGGGAAGTCCTCGATCTCCTTGTCTTCCTCGAGCACCTCCGCCGGCTTCTCGATGGAGTAGGTCATCGGTGACGGGGCGTCCTCCAGCATTGCCTTCTGTAGCGCCTCGGCTTCACCGGTGACGATGGCGATCTTGAGGTTGTCGAGCTGCAGGTACTTGGTGATCGCAGCGTTGACTTCTTCGAGAGTCAACGAGCTCATCATCTCACCGAAGCGTGCCAGATGGCCGTCGCCGTCGATGCCGTAGAAGCTGTCGTCGACCCGATAGCCGAGGCGCTGGCCGGTGGTCTCGGCGAAGTGCAGGTAGTACTTGCTGAGGAACGAGCGGGTGAGCTCGAAAGTCTCTTCGGTCATTCCCGACTGCACCAGCTTGTCCAACTCGCGTAGGGCCGCCCGGAGGGCGAAGAGGGCCTGATCGTTAGGCAGGGTGCGAATCCACACCTCGAAGATCTGATGTCGGCGGCCGACACCGGTCGGCGGCATCTGACGGGTGCCGCCGTTGGGAAACTTCTCAATGTAGGAGTAGTCGCCGTAGTTCATGCCGCGCGTCTCACGGATCACCTTGTAGAGGTGACTCGAGGAATTGCGGTGCTCGCCGAGCCACGAGTTGGCGAGCCAAAGAGCGTAGAAATCGCGTGAGCCGCGCTGCAAGTCGATCGGAAAGCCAAAGCTGATCGAGGCGTCGGCTCCGGGCTTCGACACCAGGGTGACATGGCGTCCGTCGATGGTTGCCGGCGTCACGGTTGGGGGGGCGACCGCCTCACCGGCCGGCAGGCCGTCGAGACTGGCGACGAACTGTTCGACCAGGCTATCGTCATAACCACCGCCCAGGGCGACGACGGCGTTGCCGCGGGTGTAGTGGCTCTGGTAGAAGGCGCGAACGTCGTCGAGCGTGATCGCCTGCAGCCCGGTCACGGTGCCGGCGGTGGGGTGGCGATAGGGCGTGCCATCGAAGACGAACTCGGTGAGCGCCGCCTTGCCGAGCTCTTCGTCGGAGGCGAAGCGCAGGGTCTTCTCGAGGTAGTTCAACTGATTGGAGCGCAGGCGTTCGAAGTCGTCCTCGTTGAAGGCGGGGCGTAGATAGGCGTCTTGCAGCAGGCTGAAGAAGGTGGCCAGGTTGTCACGGTGGGTGCGACCCTGGAGGGTGGTCATCTCCTTGTCGACCTGGACACCGTAGGACGAGGCGAGAGGGTAGAGCTTTTCCAGGATCTCCTCGTAAGAGCTGACAGTCGTCGCCCCGCCGGAGAGCAAGGCCCCGGTGAGACTGGCAAGGCCTTCCTTGCCCGGCGGATCGTTCTGCGAGCCGACTTTGAACCAGACGACGAAACTGATCGTCGGATCATCCGGTACCTGCATCAGGACATGACCTGCCTCCAAGGCCTTTTCAGAAGCGGAAGGGGCCGGCTGCGGTGCATCGCAAGCCAGCACCAAGAGCAGCGAGGCACTGCCGAGCAGGGTGGCGAGCCAGGAGCTCGATCGCAGGTTCGACATCAGCTCTCTCCTCTCAGGACAGCGACGGTCCGCCGCGGTTGGACGAAGTACTCATTGGCGGCGTTCTGCACGTCTTGGGGCGTCACTTTGCTGTAGGTGTTGTAGAGCACGTCGACCGCCTCGATTCCGCCGGTGACCGCGACCATGCGGACCAGTTGTTGGGCGACGTTGGAGGGAGTGTCGAGGTTCATCAGGAAACCGTACTTGAGGCGCGACTGCAGATCGGCCAGTCGTTGGGGATCAGGGGGCGCGGCTTGACTTTCGGCGATGACGCGGTCGATCTCCGAGATGACGTAGTCGACCTTCGACGGATCCTTGACCCGAGTGATGATGTTGATCAGGCCGGGATCGCGGTTGATGCTGAAACTGGCGTTGATGAACTCCACCGCCTGTTCTTCAAGCACCAGCTTCTTGTGGATCGGGCTGGTTTCACCGAAGGCCAGCTGACAGAGGAGGGCGGCGCCTGCCTGGGTCGCGTCGGTGGGCTCGAGAGCACTCGACTTGTAGGCGATCCATGCCAAGGGCAGGGAGCGTCCTTCGTAGGCCACGTCGATCCGGCGCTCGGCAGTTTGCTCGGGCTCGGGGGTGATCTCGGGCGGCACATAGCCGGCCTCCCAGCCGCCGTAGTAGCGCCGGGCCATCTCCAGTGTCGGCTCGGGATCGATCGAGCCGATGATCATCAGCACCGAGTTCTCGGGTCGGTAGTAGCGTGAGAAGAAGGTCTTCGAGTAGTCGAAGAGGGTCGGCATCGCCTTGATGTCCTCTTCGTAGCCCATCGCGGTGTGGCCGTAGGTGTGGTGATCGAACGCCGCCCTGTGCACCGCCTCGAAGAGGGTGAAGAAGGGGCTGGTTCGATTCTTCCGGTACTCGCCATAGACGGCACCGGCCTCGGTCTGGAACATCCCTTCGGGATAGGCGAGGTTCTGGAAGCGGTCGCTTTCGACGTCCATAACCGTTTCCAGGTCTTCGCTGGTGGTGTTGAGGTAGTAGCCGGTCAAGTCGTCCGAGGTGAAAGCGTTGGTATCGGCGCCGAGGCGGGTGATGAGGTCGTTGTAGGCGTCAGCCGGGTACTTCTCGGTGCCGCGGAACATCATGTGCTCGAAGAAGTGGGCGAAGCCGGTCCGGCCGGGCTCGTACTCGTCCCGGGCTCCGGTACGAACGATCGTCCAATAGGCGACCAGGCCGCCGGCGCTCATCGGGATCAAGACGACTTTCAAACCGTTGTCCAAGGTCTCGACATGGGTGTCGTAGGGAAAGATCTTGTCTCCCCCGTCCTGGGCCAGAGCGGGCCAGGCGAGCAGCAGAGAGATCAGCAGCAGGGTTCCGCAACGTTTCTTCAAGAGGACCTCCTCGGGTGATTCCGGGGCTTGGGAGCGAAAGGTGTGGGCGGCGCCAAGATTATCTCAAAACGCCGGGCCAAACACTGGGCTGTACGGGCGGCGCAGTTGGGCTCACTAGCGGCGCAACGCCGTCGCTGGATCGATTCGCGCCGCGCGGCGGGCGGGTACGGCGCAGACGGCGATGGCGGTGGCGAGGATCAGCGCGGCACCTGAGAGAAAAGCGAGTGGATCGGTGGCGGTGACGCCATAGAGCTGGCTGGTCAGAGCTCGGGTGGCCACCAGGGCGACGGCCAGTCCCAGGACCAGGCCGACCAGGACCGGTCGTAGCCCATGGCCGACGACCCAGCGGACAATCCTCGCCGGCCAGGCGCCGAGGGCGACTCGGAGGCCGATTTCCGGCGTCTTGCGAGCGACCGAATTGGCGACGACTCCGTAGAGGCCGAGCAGACCGAGACCTTGGGCGAGACCAGCGAGCAGCGTCGTCAGCCAGACCGGTAGCAGGCGGTCGGCATAGGAGCTCGACAGCAGGCCACGGCCACTGGCCACCCCATGGACGATCACGCCGGGCATCAGCGCGGTCGCTTCGCGTCGTGCCGCACCCAACAGGCTGGTCGGCGCAACGCTGGTGCGCAGAACCAGAGCCTGCGACGACGGCACCGAGCCCCAGGCGAGGTAGGCCTCGGCCGCCGGCTCCAGGTGCAGCGCCAGTTGTCGGACGTTGCCAACGACCCCCACCACGTGGGCTCGGTCGTTGTTGCTCCACTCGATGAAGCGGCCGATAGGGTCCTGGTCCGGCCAGAATCGGTCGGCCATCGTTTGGTTGACGATCACCGCCTGGTCGCTCTCCCAGGTCTCGTCGTCGGCGAAGCGGCGCCCGCGCAGCAACGGAACGCCCAGGGTCTCGAAGTAGTCGGCGGAGACCATCTGAGCCGTAACGATGAGCTCAGGGCGCGGGCCGCGCGGCTGGCCTTCGACATAGAGCTCGAAGGTGCCGTGCCCACCCGTCAAGGGCAGTCGCTGACCCGAGGCCGCGGCTTGCTCGACGCCGGGAAGGGCCTCGAGGCGACGCAAGAGCTCGCGCAGGAGGGTGATGCGGGTCGCCTTGTCCTCGGGACCGCCGCCCGGTAGCTCGATCCTCGCGGTCAGCAGGTTGTCGGGGGCGAAGCCGGGCTCGACCGCGCGCAGCTCGTGCAGGCTCCGAACGAGCAGCGCAGAGGCGACGATGGCCAAGGTCGCCAAAGCCGTCTGGCCAGCGATCAGCGTTTGGCGGATGCGTCGACCGCCCGGCGATTCAGTCGTCTGCCGCCCACCCTGGGGAGCCGACTGCGCGCCGCGGGTCGCCGCCAGAGAGGGCGCCAGACCGGCCAGCAGGCCGACGGCCAGCGTGGTTGCCAGGCTGGCCGAGAGCACTGTCGAGTCGATCGCTACTTCGCCGAGCCGTGGCAGCTCGAGAGCGGCCAGGTGGGGCAGGGTGCGGATCCCGACGAAGGCCAGGCCGACCCCGGCGAGGCCACCGACCAACGACAGCACCAGCCCTTCGAGCAGCATCTGGCGTACTAGCAGGCTACGCCCGGCCCCCAACGCGCGGCGCACCGCGATCTCCCGCCGGCGGGTCGCTGCCAGGGCATGGAGAAGG
>JBCCGX010000709.1:0-5495 GCA_039029035.1 Acidobacteriota bacterium
CCGGTGACCGTACCCCAGGTCGAGTCCCGAGCTGTTGATGTCGTATTGGCCGAAGCCGGCCGGCTGCTCTTGTACGAGCCACCTGGCGTCTCTTCCAGCGCCTCGTCTAGCCACAGGTCTTCGGGTATCAGAGGCTCGCTCTCCGGGGCAAAGCGCGATCGATCGATCTCTTCGAGCACATGGACATCGCCAGCGGCGTGGCGCAGGCTCAAGTGGGACACGATGGACAGGCAACGCGTTGAGCTGTCGGTTCATCTGTTCCCGCGCGGAAGAGGCTCGAATCCTCAAAGACAGAGTCATATAATCTCGACCACTTGCAGGTGATAGGCCAGTCGATCGCGAGGAGGTCCCGTCCTCGATCGGGTGCGGGGGTTGCTGGGTTATCCCGGCGAGGCAGTCGCCGACCGCAAGCGACGGACGACCCAGGCCGCTCCCCAGATCCCGAGTAGAACCCAGAGCGCCACGTTGACGGTGACCGCGAGCGTGCGGAGCTTGCCCATAAGGGCTCTGCGGAGCTCCCCAGGCGGCGGCACACGCTCCAGCACCTGGACGCAGGCCGGTACTTCGGCGCCCCCGAGCGCGTTGGCGACCGCCTTGTCGTAGTCACCTCGATGGGTAGGGCTGACGACGAAGTAGGGACTCTCGGCGTCCGGATCTAGGATCGGATGCTGCATCCTGCTGACGCTGCTGTCGGCCTGGCCGACCCACCAGCAAAGCTCGGAAGGGGTGGGAGCTTGCGCCTCGCCATGGTCCGCGACCAGCGGCTTGACCAGGTATTCGGATCGCGTCACGGTGCCATGGCGATCACGACGGGCTTTGACCAGGGTGCCGACGGGCTCGGCCTGCACTTGCGAAGAGTCGATGTGCAGTATCGCTGACTTGGTGCTCTCGATCCGTCCGAGCTCGTCCGGGCTCTCGAGCTCGACGACCTGAGACCGCGCCAACCAGACGAGTCGTTCGCTCAGGCCAGTGCCGAGGATGCCGCTGATCAAGAGGACGAAGCCGAGCGCGATCTCCCAACCGAATCCGGGCGAGCGCACGAAGGAGCCAATGCCCAGGCGTCGCACCACCAGACCCCGCAAGATACCAGGGAAAGCGATGAACATTGATCCGGCGAGGAGTAGGCTCAGGGTGAAGCCGAGCCAAGGGTTGACCCAATGCGCCAGGCTGCCGGTGATCAGCAGGATGAGTGCGCCGACGGCGTTCAGGGTCAGCACGGTCAGCGCCACATAGCTCGCCAGCGCTGCCAGTTGTTTGGGAAGCGACAGGTGGGGACGGTCGATCAGGTCGAAGAGTGAGCCGGGTTTCAAGCCGGCCCGGAAGTCGTCGAGAAAACGCTTGTCCTTGGCGTTCAGCTCGCGGGTCGATTGGAGGATGTCCTCCAGCCTGAGCAGGATCCGCTCGGCGTCGGCCGGTCCGGCCCCGGTCGCCTCCCGATAGGCGCGGATCGCCTGCTCGGTCTCGCCGGCCACGATCTGATCGAGGATCCGGTCACGAGCGGCTTGGGCTGTGTCGTCGACCATCGTGCTGCCGATGGTATCGAACGGCCGGTTTTGAGCAGAGTCACTCGCTTGACGGAACGGGATCGATGAAAGACCTCGATTAGAAGGTCAAGCCCGAGTCCCTGGGCTCGGTACGGGCGTTGGCCGCATGTCACCCGGCACTTGCGCTCACCAAGTCCGAGCCGCGATCGACGACGTCCTGGTGCAGCCAGGCAACTACCCGACCAGCTGGGCTGACGCCCAGACCCGGCATCAGCTGCTCTACCGCGATCGAGTGACGGATCTGCAGCGGGAGATCTGACGCGTACGGCTCGGGGGGCTGCGAGGCAGCCTCAATAACGTCGCCAAGTGGCAGCGGCAGCTGCCACCACCAATTGCAGTGCGACTTGACGAGGCTTAGGGCTTCTATCTTGAAGCCGGAGTCGGCGCGAACTGCCGGCTTTCGAGGGGCTCGAAGAGGATCGCTTGCGGATCTTGCCGGCGGATGCGCTCGATACGTTTCGGCCGATTGCCGTCGGGGCCGAACCAGCGTGCCGGGGCCGAGGGCTCGGCCAGGTGCATGACGATGCGGGTGTCGGCGTCGATGGCTTCGAGCACCGGCGCGAAGCTGTCGTAGGTGAAGAACCATGACGGAGCGAAGAAGACGTCGATGTCGGCCTTGCCAAGGTCATAGGGGCGGATGTCGTCGAGCCCGACTTCGGTGTCGCCGACGTGGAAGAAGCGCAGGCCGCCGAGGTCGATCAGGAAGCCGAGGTTCTGGATCTCGGGCTTGCGACCGCGGCCGTGGTGCAGATTGAGGATCTCGACCCGGATGCCGGCGTGCTCGACGACCGCCCGCTGGCCCTCGTCGGGCCAGAACCCTTGCACCCGTGACGCCAGCTGGTCGAAGCCGGCGATGCGGCGTATGCGGTTGACCGCCTGGCGGGTCGAAACGAAGCGCGCCTCGGGATTCTTCCGCAGGTGCTGGGCGACCGCCTCGGCATTGAAGTGATCGTCGTGGTAGTGGGTGGCGAGCACCAGATCGACCTCGGCATAGGGACCGGTCGCGGCTTCCAGCTGTCGGCGGGGCGCTGGCGGCACCACCGGATAGCCCTCGATGCCATCGCCGAAGAGGGCGTCGATCAGGACTCGTGTTTCGCCCTTTGCGAGGAGGAAGCCCTCGTTACCGAGGTAAGTGACCTCGACCTGGTTCGGGCGGGGCGCCTCGGCGCCGAGCACGGTCGGCACCGCGGCGAGGAGGAGACAGATAGCGATGTGCTTGGCGGAACGGTAGGCTGCCATGGCGGGCCTCGTTCGGATCAACCGACGAACGGGAAACCGGTGGCTCGAACCTGGGTCTTGATCTGCATGTTCTGACCTCCTTGGATGGCCCCTGGGACTCTGTACGTAGACTCTGTACGTAGAAACAGTGTCCGGGTTCAGTTGACGTCGCCGGGTCTGGCTAGCGGCTCTGCTGGCCGATGGTTGCGCCAGCGTTCCAGCTGGTTCATCATTCGGCGCGACTCGATTGCATCGAAGGAGTGCGAGGCTGGGCCCCGGGCCCGGATGCCGTGCCGAATATGAAGGAAAGGGCCCCCGCGGATCATCAGCCGGCTTCGCCGGTCACTCGCCTCTTGATCGCCTGGCGGGATGGAAGCGAGCAGGCGCTCGATCAGCTGACGCCGATCGTCTACGGTGAGCTGCGGCAGCTGGCCCAGCGTTACATGAGCGGCGAAGGTGTGGCGCATCTGTTACAGCCGACGGCCCTGGTGCACGAGGCCTATCTCAAGCTGGTCGGGCTCGACGTCGAATGGCATGGGCGGCAGCATTTCTTTGCCGTCGCCGCCCGCCTGATGCGGCGCATCCTGATCGACTTCGCGCGCGAGCAGCGGGCCGCCAAGCGCGGTGGCCCGGAGAAGCCGGTGGCGATCGACGGCCTGGATGTGGCGATCGAGCGGGCGGACGATCTGCTGGCGCTCGACGACGCTCTGGTCCAGCTGGCGACGATCGATCAACGCAAGTCGCGGGTGGTCGAGCTGCGCTTCTTCGGCGGTTTGACAATCGAAGAGACGGCGCGGGTATTGAGCGTCTCCCACGCCACTGTCGAGCGCGACCTCAAGATGGCCAAGGCGTGGCTGGCGCGAGAGCTGGCGAGCTGATGGATGCCGAGAGCTGGCGCCGGGTCGAGGAACTGTTCCACGATGCCCTGGAGCAGCCCGCCGCGGAGCGCCGCGCCTGGCTCGAAGCGGCGTGCGCCGATGCACCGGAGCTGCAGCAAGAGGTCGAGTCCCTGCTCGCCGCCGGCGAGCACACCTCCCGGGTCGAGGACGCGGTGCGCGGTGGCTTCGAGCTGGCGACCCAGGTTTTGCCGGGGGAGGTGCCGGAGCGGATCGGTCCCTATCGGGTGATCCGTGAGGTCGGCCGCGGTGGCACCGGCGTGGTCTATCTGGCGGAGCGCGACGGTGAGGTCCGCCAGCGGGTGGCGGTGAAGGTGATCAAGCGCGGCATGGACACCGACGAGATCCTCGATCGCCTGCGCCGCGAGCGCCAGATTCTGGCCGATCTGGAGCACCCCAACATCGCCCGGCTGATCGACGGTGGATCGACCGAGGACGGCCGGCCCTACTTCGCCATGGAGATGGTGGAGGGCGAGACCCTGGACGCCTACTGCGATCGGCGGCAGCTCTCGATCGGCGATCGCCTAAGACTGTTCCTCGGCGTGTGCTCGGCGGTGCAGCATGCGCACCAGAACTTGATCATCCACCGTGATCTCAAGCCGTCGAACATCCTGATCACCGAGACCGGCGAGCCCAAGCTACTCGACTTCGGCATTGCCAAGCTGTTGGCGCCGACCGAGCACACGCGCACCGCTACCGGCGTCTACTTGCTGACTCCGGAGTACGCCAGCCCGGAGCAGTTCCGCGGAGAGCCGCTGACCACTGCGACGGATGTGTACTCCCTCGGTGTGGTGCTCTACCGCCTGCTCAGTGGCCGGCCGCCCTACCGGCTCACTGGGCGCTCGCACCGGGAGCTCGAGCACCTGGTGGATACGGCCGATGCACCGCGGCCGAGTGCGGTGGTGGCGGAGCCCTGGGAGGGCGGTCCGTCGGCCGAAGCGGTGGCCGAGCAACGGCAAAGCAAGCCCACGACACTGCGTCGCCGGCTGCGCGGCGATCTCGACAACATCGTACTCACCGCGATGCGCAAGGAGCCCGAGCGGCGGTATCCCACCGTCGACCAGCTGGCGGACGATCTCAGGCGCCACCTGGAGCTGCGCCCGGTCAAGGCCCGGCCGACCAGCTTCGGCTACCGCTTCGGTCGCACCTTGCGGCGTTATCGGGCGGCGGCGATCGCCGCCAGCCTGGCGCTGGTCTCTCTCCTCGGCGGCTTGATCGCCACGACCCACCAGGCGCGGGTCGCCGAACGCCATCGTCGCCAAGCAGAAAGGCAGACCGTGCGTGCGGAGTCGGTGACGGACTTCTTGATCGAGCTCTTTCGCGTCGTCGATCCCAGCGAGGCGCGGGGCAACGAGGTCCGGGCACGCGAGATCTTAGATCGCGGTGCGGCGCGGATCGAGCAGCTCGAAGGTCAAGGGGAGGTGCAGGTCCAGCTGCTCTCCATGATGGGCCAGGTGTACCAGAATCTGGGGCTCTATCAGCCCTCGGCAAGCCTCTACGCGCGCGCCGTCGAGCTCGGCGAGGCGACGTTCGGCGCCGGAGATCCCGAGGTCGCGCGGGGGCTCACCGAGCATGCGGACGTTTTGGTCGATCTTGGCGACCTCGATCGTGCCGAGGCCCAGATCGAACGAGCCTTGGCTAGCCAGCGTCGGGAGCTGGGCGACCGTCACCCGGACATCGCTCGCAGTCTCGATGTGCTCGGCATCGTGCGTTTCAGCCGCGGCGACGTGGAGGGCGCCGGCGACTTGTTCGACCAAGCGGCCGAGATGCGGGTCGAGCTGCTTGGCGAGAGCGACGCGGCAACGGCGGAGTCGCTCAACAACCTGGCCTCGGTGCG
>JBCCGX010000710.1:0-5493 GCA_039029035.1 Acidobacteriota bacterium
ACGCGCCAGGGAAGAGATGAGGTCGACCGTCGAGTAGTCGCACCAGTGCAGGTCTTCGAGTACCAGGACGAGGGGGATCTCGGCGGTCAACGCCTCGAGCGCGGTGGCGATCTCGCGCAGCATGCGCCCAGGGGTGGCGCTAGCGACTCGACGAAGCAACGCTTCCTGGGTCTGATCATCGACCAGCGACGACATCTGTACCAGCCAGGTCGGTGCGTGGCGGTTGAGCAACGGGATGAGCTGGCCGGTGCCGGCTTCCCGGCCGACCCGTTCCAGGGCCTCGAGAACTGGCATGTAGGCCTCGCCCTTGCCGTAGAGCTCCTGGCATTGGCCGTAGGCGATGAGGATCTCGGAGTCGCCCGCTGCGTGGGCCAGGAAACTCTCCACCAATGCCGTCTTGCCGATGCCGTTCTCGCCCGACACGAAGACGGTCTGGCGCTCCCCGGCCAGCGCCTTCTGCAAGGCGCCTTCGAGACACCCTATATCGTCGTCGCGGCCGAACATCGTCGCACCTCCGACGAAGGTCGCGCGGGACGCCACGGCACTGGCCGAGTCGATCCGCGGCTGGGCGCCGACGAAGCGGTAACCGCGCCGCGGATAGGTCTGGATGAAACGTGGCTCCTTGGGGTCGTCGCCCAACGCCTGGCGCAGCTCGCGGACGCACCCCTTCAGGACTTCCTCCTGCACGAAGGAACCGGACCAAACGGCCGCCAAGAGCTCGTCCTTGGTGACCAGTCGGCCGGCCTCCACCAGATAACGCAGCACCGCAAACGCCTTGGGCCGCACCCGAATCTCCTCTCCCCCGCGGAAGAGGCATTCCTCCTCGATATCCAGCCGTAGCTCGGGACCGCCGACTTCCCATCTCTTCATGTTTCGCTCCTCTCAAAATACGCATATCCGCCTGAAGAAATAAATCCTGGCCGGCGTTGCCGCATCCGAAGGTAAGGGTGCGGAGCTTTTCAGTATAACGCCAGATGGCCGCTCGACTTCGTTGCGATCTCTCTCACTCCCACTCTCACTCTCGACCTCACGGCGCCCAGCCCCCCACCTCACTCACTTCGCTCTCACGGCACCCTTACGGCGTCCTCACCGAGAATCGCACCCCTCCCTTACTGGCGCTTCACGACTTCGTAGCGGACCTCTCGATACTTTGAGACCGTGGCAACGGGATGCCACGCGGGACTCCCGGAGGAACCGGGAGAACGATCCGGCCGGACCGCCCGCCGTCTTTTTATTTCATTTATATCGGATCCAGCAGGATCCAAAGGAGTTGATGAAATGTTCAATCGCTACCTCTCGCGGCCGGACCGTCCTCAAAGCACCTTCACCAAGCACTGCTATGTTGCTTTCCTGATCTCGGTCGCCGCGGCCAACCGGTCCTGGGCCGACGATGAAGTCGTCGAGTTCGACCCCGACAGTCACATCATCAGCAAGGTCCTCGACTTCCTCCGCGACTTGTGGGCCTTCATGAGTGAGGTGATTTCCTAGACCACAGTCGGCAACAGAGTTTCCGTTACCGACACCGATTTGCGACGAGGGGAAGCGACGAGGCGTCGCTTCCCCTCCGATCAGACACTACAGATCAAATTGCTTATCTCCTGGAGATCGCCCGGTACCTCGCCGCTTGCAGCGGATCGCCGCTGATGGCATAGAAATGAATCAATCGAGCCAACGCCTGTCGGGTATAGATCACTTCGAGCCCCCGCGTTTCCTCGAGTGCATGGTAGCTGACACGGAGACAGCTCTCGGCGGCCTCATGATCGCCAATCTCGAGTAGATAGAGCCCCATCAAGCTGTCCAGCTCTGCCACTTCCCACTCTTGGGTCAGAATCGACTGCGCGCGGCTCAAGAGGATCTTGGCCCCGTCCAGGTCACCCACTTCGAGTAGGACAGAAGCGAGGTTTCGCGCGGCTCGGCCAACCGAGGGGTGATCGTCTGCGAGGAGCTCACTACGAACCGCGAGGCTCTCGTCGAGTTGCTCGATCGCTTCGTCCAGTCGCCCCAGAGCTTGCAAAACTCTTCCCAGGGTACTCCGAATCGGCGTCACTTCGAGTGCCCTCGGTCCCGTTTCGGCCAGCCGGATCTCGAGAGCCCGGCGCAGATGGACCTCCGCCTCCCCGTGCTCTCCTCGGACAAATTGCAACTTGCCCAAATTTCGCAGGTTGACCGGGAAGCTCGGATCGAAGGTCTCGGACATTTCTTGGATGAAGATGACCTCACGATACCGTTCTGCGGCTTGCTCGAGCTTGCCCTCCTGCGCCAGGCTGGACGCCATATTGTTGAGGGCTGCTAGAGACTCCGCGATCCCGAAGCCCAGCCGGTGACGCATCTCGAGCGCTTGACGCGAACGGCGTTTCGCGCCTTCGAAATCTCCTAGGCGAAAGGAGCTCGAACCAAGATTGAGCAGCACCTCGGCCGTCTTGGGATGATCCTCGGAGTACAGGGTCCGCAGAATCAGCAAAGCCTCTTCCCGGGCCGCTCGAGCCAAATCGTGCTTGCCCAAACGGTCGTAGATCTTCGCCAGAGGTTCGTCCAAAAGATCGGCCAACAGCTCGGGCTCAGCTTTGAGATCCTCGGTGATCTCTTTCTGAGCTCTGAGCAGGATCTCGAAGGGCTTGGATTCGTTGACCATCGCATTGGGATCAAAGATCTCGAGCAGTCCGGTGAGAATCTCGCTCTTGCGTTCGGCAGCAGCCGCTCGTCCACGCTCGAACCGCGCCTCGTCTTCGGCCGCTCGCCGCCAGGAGAAGACCACCGCCAGGGCAGACAGCGTCAGGCTCAGTACGATCGCCGCTGCCGTTGCCAGTGCTAGGCGATGGCGGCGGACGAACTTGCCGGCTCGATACCGAAAGGAGCCCTCGTGGGCGCGCACCGGCTCACCTGCCAGGTGTCGCCGCAAATCGTCAGCGAGCTGCTCCATAGACCGGTAGCGATCCCTTGGCTGCTTACGCATCGCCTTGAGCACGATGCTGTCGAGATCGCCGGCGAGTCGTCGCTGCAGTTGGTCGGGCCGCAGCCGCCGCGCCCAGCCGATCGAAGAGGTCGGCTCTTCGGCAGAGTGCTGTTCGACGGAGTGGCTGGCACCGTTCTCAGGGTGCCTGGCACCGCTTCCATCCGAAGGTTTGGCACTCCGTAGCGCCGGCTGCCCGGTCGCGCGCGCCCGGGCCATGGCGTGGCTCGGCGCCATCGGCTCGGATTCGCTGATCGCACGCATCAGCTCCAATCGGTTTTTCGCCTCCGGGTAGGGCGGTAGGCCGCTCAACAGCTGGTACAGCATGCCGCCCAGCGAATAGATGTCCGAGGCGGTGGTGATCGGACCGGAGCGAATCTGCTCCGGGCTGGCGTAGCGCGGCGTCATCGGGCTGGAACCGGCCTCGGTCGTCAGATCATGAGGTGCGGACGCGGGCTCCAGGTGCTTGGCGATCCCGAAGTCGATCAGCTTCGGAACCCCTTGGTGGGTGACCAGGACATTACCCGGCTTCAGGTCTCGATGGACGACCAGGTTCTCGTGCGCCAATTGCAACGCTCCACAGACCTTCAGGACCAGCTCCAGTCGTTGGCCGAGGGTCAGCCGGTACTCGTCGCAGTAGCGATCGATCGGCAGACCCTCGACGTACTCCATGGCGAAGTACGGCAGGCCTCCCTCCGTCGTGCCACCGTCGAGGATGCGAGCAATGTTCGGATGGTCCAGGTCGGCCAGAATCTGGCGCTCGTTTTCGAATCGGAAGAGCACTTCCTCTAACGGCTGCTCGCTGCGCCGGATCCGTTTGAGCGCCACGCGCTTGCGGAATTCGTCCACCCGCTGTGCCAGAAAGACGCAGCCCATGCCACCACGCCCGAGAAGGCCGAGCACTCGGTAGGGACCGATCCGTTGGCCGATCTCGGCCTCGTCTCGATCGAGGTCGGCCGTACCGATGGCGGCCGGTCTTTCGACCAGAGGCTCGTCGAGGAACGTCACCGAGACCTCCTCGAATTCGAGCAACGACTCCACTTCCTTCCGCAGATCCTCGTCGTCGCCACACAACCGTCGCAGCCGAGCCTCACGCTCCTGGGCAGGACAAGGCAACACCTCCTCTAGCACCGAGGTGACTCGCCGCCAACGCTCCGGTGTCATGGCATCCGAATCCCTTCTCTTGGCGCCGCGATCCGCCGGATCGCCTTGCGTGGCGACTTGCGACGCGGCCTGCTCACAACTTGGCATCTCAGATCCTCGATCCCCCCAGCCCACGTCGAACAGGTCGACGTGGCAAGCCTACATAGTCCATCGCGCCATCGCGCTGACTTTCGTCCCGTTCGCTATGACCGCCTTCCAATCTCCTCGGTCGCTCAGGCCGGCTCCGAGCTGGCGCTGAGCTCGCGCCGCAGCCACAGGAGCGCCGCGTTCCAATCACGGTGCACAGTCGTGCGGCCGATCTCGAGCAGTCGCGCTACCTCTTCGAGCGTCAAGCCGCCGAAAATCCGCAGCTCCACGATGTGGCTCTGGCGCGGCGCGAAAGAGGCCAGCGCCTCGAGAGCATCGTCGAGGGCCACAAAGCTCGGGGCTTTCGCCTCCACCAAGCCGATCACGTCGTCGAGCGGCATCCGCAGTGCTCCGCCCCCACGCTTCAATCGTTTGCGGCGCCGCGCATGATCCACCAAGACCCGACGAATCAGTTTGGCCGCAACGGCAAAGAACTCAGCCTTGTTGCGCCAGCTCACCTGGCGCTGCCCTTTGAAGCGCAGGTAGGCCTCGTTGACCAAGGCGGTCGGCTGGAGGGTATGGCCGCCGATCTCGCGCTGGAACTGACGGCGTGCCATCCTGTGGAGCTCATCGTAAACATAAGGCATGAGCTCATCCAAAGCCTGCGGATCCCCACCGCTCCAGGCGTCGAGGAGAGCGGTCACTGCGCTCGCTGAGTCGGACATGGTCTGAAGCAGTGTATGCGAGCGTGAAGGATCAAGAGATTCAGACGATATTGGCCATATAGATTGCTCTGCTTCGACTTGGCCGCTGTAACTTTCTGGGTCGTTGATCCGTTCTTGCAAAAAGAGGGCGATGGTGAGCGGATTCGAAGCGGCCGTCCAGCGGCACCAGCGCAAGGTTTACACCTTCGCTCGTTACTATCTCGGCAACTCTGCGGAGGCGGAAGACATTAGCCAGGAAGTCCTGCTCAAACTGTGGCAGAAGCAGCACGAGATCGAGTCCGAGGGCCAGCGCGCCTGGCTCCTCAAGGTGGCGCGCAACGCCTGTTACGATCGCCTGAGGCGGCGCCGGACGGCGGCCAAGATCTTTGCCGACGACCCGGAGGAGCAAGCGGCAGCGAAGGTCCCCCTGACCGACCCCGATCCCGAGGCCCGAGCCGCCGCTAAGGACTTCAGGCGACATTTGAAACAAGCCCTCGAGCAGCTCAAGGACCCGATGAAGAGCATCGTCATTCTGCGCGAAGTGCAGGGCCTCAAGTATCAGGAGATCGCGCAAGTCTTGGACATCCCACTCGCCACCGTGCGGGTTTA
>JBCCGX010000711.1:0-5482 GCA_039029035.1 Acidobacteriota bacterium
GCCGGACCAAACTTCGCCACGCTGCGTCATCCAGCTCGCCGCCGGCCTGCGCCGTGGCGATCTGGTCGAGCCACCGGCGCAGCTCGGCACGTGCCAGGCTCGTTCGCCACGCCACGAGAAACCCTGCCGGTACGCGCCGGAGCACCAGCACTTCATCCGGCAAGGCGAAGGCGCGCACATCGGCCGGAGCCGGCCCCCAGCGAGCTGACCTTCGGCAGACCGCCAGCTGCTCTCGATGGAGGTCGTCCAGGGCCTGCAAGAGCGCTCGGCGGATCGGCCGCACCTGCTGCGAGCGCGCCACGGCGAGGGGAGGCTCGGTCCAGGCGAGCTGGGCTAGCAGCGCTCGTCGCTGGGCGGCCCGATCCTGCTGACTCACCTGGGTCTCGTCATCACACGCCCCGAAGCGCTCGGCCGCCAATCGGTCGAGCGCTTCGAGCAGCTGCCACGCACCTTCGAGGTCGCCGCGATCGATGGCGACCCGCGCGGCGCGATAACTGTCGTCGGCTCCTTGCCCCGGAGCGAGGGTTCGATCGAGATTGTCGCCCATCGGCAAGGCATGGCGCAGGATAGCTTGATCAAAAGCGGCGGCCGCCGCTTCGAGATCGCCGAGCTGTCGCTGCGCTTGAGCGAGACAGCTCCACCCCCAGGCCGCGGCCTGGGTCTGTGAGCGCGCGGCCGCACCACAGGGCTCCAGGGCACTGTCCGGAGCTCCGCCGGCAAGAGCCGCGAGCCCCTCTATCGCTGTGCTCCAGGCCAGCAGCGAAGCTCGGCGGGCGCTAGGCTCCAGAGGCGCCAGAATCGCCCGCGCCTCGGCGAGGCTCGGGCGCGGGTCCTCGCCTCGGCGGTAAGCGAGGAAGGCCCTGTTGATCAGCCGATTGGCACGTTCGCGCTCGCCGCCGACATCGACTTGCTCCGCCCTGGCCGCGGTCTCTGCAGCAAGAACAGTCTTCCCAGCCAGATCGAGATCATCGTCTGCGGCATCGGGATCGATCAACACCAACCAACCGACCAGTTCACGGGCCGTCGCCACCAGGCCCTCGCGGCAGCCACCGCGCTGGCAGTCTTCGAGCATTGCTTCGAGGCGCTCGATCGGCTCTCGGCCGGCGCCCAGTCGGGCGAGAATTCGGGCTTGCTGGATGACGATGCCGGGTCGATCCACAGCAGCAACGCCACGCGCCAGATCGGCCGCTTCGCCGAGCCATTGCCAGGCGCGACGCGACCGCCCCGCGGCCAGCTCCAGTTTGGCCCGCTGCAGCATCGCCTTGGCCGCCGGCACCGCCGCTTCCGGCTGCTCCAGCCAGCCTGGTAACCCCTCGAGGCGCCGGCGGGCCCCTACCAAAGCCTCAGGGGTCCCTACTGCGAGGAGCTCGTGCACGCTGACCAACGCCAAATTCGTCGCCAGTAAGGGGTAGCCCTGCGTCAGAACCTCGTCTGCCAGATCGTCGAGCGCTGCGAGGCGATCCTCCAGAGTCAGCTCGGCAACCGTACGCAGCTGCTCTTGGGCGACGCGGAGCTGCTGAGTGAAGGCACTGCTATCCGATTCGTAGGCGGCCCTGAAGCACGGCAGACGATAGAACCGCTGATCGAACCTGTCCTCGAGGGTGGCGCAAACCTCCAGGTCGAGTGAGGACGGCAAGTCGGGGGGCGGAAACCGTTCAAAACACAGGGTCGTCGACGCTTGATGGGACGGCGCGACAAAATCCTTACCGGGCGCCTCACCGGTAAGACGCAGCTGCACCCGCCACTGGCTGGTATCCAGAGCGACCGGCGCGTCGAGGCAGACGCCGATCGGCTGCTGCGGTCCGAACCACCGCGGCGTCAACCGACCACTCGGTGAGATCACCACCTCCTGATGGCCGCGGACCCGAAGCACCACCTCCCGCGGCAGCTCGCTCGGGCCTGTGCACGCGATGCACGACAACCCCGGCAGAAGAAGCAGGAGCAAAGCACGCCACCGCCCCAACATACGCCCCTGCGCCGCCACCGGGCTCGATCGATCCATGATTCTCATGGCATGGAGAGCTCCAAGACCTCGATGCAATGATCGAGCGCCTCGTCGAGAGCCTGCTTGAGCTTGTAGGTCGTGCGCTGCGACCAGCCGGTGATGCGAGCGATCTCCGCCGGCTTGTGCCCGTCGCGGTAACGCAGCTGGAAGTAGAGCTCCAGTCGATCACCGTTCCGCAGTAGGCAGTCTGCTAGTCGCTCCAGGGCGTCCCGAGCCAGCGCCGAGCCTTCGCCCGAGACTTCGGGCTCGAGCTCCGGACCGTCGAGCGAAGCGGCCGGGTGGCGCAGCAGCGAGCGCCGTCGATTGGAGGCGATACCACAGGCCGCGCTCCACAGGAAATGCTCCAACTCCACCTCTCGCGGTTCGCTCCCCCGCTGGTGTCCGCGAAAGCGCTCCAGCACGCGGCCGTTCTCCTTCAGGACATAGAGAAACGTGTCTTGCAACAGGTCCTCCCGGTCGAGCCCCCGCATGCCGCCGAAACGCTGACCTAGCCGCCGCAGCAGGCGCGGGGCAAACGTGTCGTAGAGCCAGGCCACTGCCGCCCGGTCACCCGCCAAAATGCGCGAGATCCTCAGCAGAATCGAGTTAGACATCAGAACAAGGCAGGGCAGCAAATCACCCCTGCAATCGTGAATCAAGTTGCCCGAACGACTAGTCGTTGGAACGCATCTCTGATCGAGGTTTCGAACCGGCCAGCGTCGTTTCTATGAGCAGTGTCACTCTCGCGTGACACATTTCGTACGTCGTCTGACTGGGGCTACGCACCAGTCAGGACTTCATGCGATGGCCCGTCGAAACAAATGCTCTGACGGCCAGGCGCCCCCAAGGGGCTGTATCGCACAAGGGACAGTTGACAGGCGATATTTAATCGATATATTTCGATTCATCGATTCTAAATATAGATCTCCACGGAGGATCGTCTCCATGCAAAGGCACCGCCACGAAGGGTTCCACCCCATCCTGCGCGCCTGGCTCGTCGGCGCCACCCTCGGGCTCACCGGCCTGGCCGGCGCTCAGCCGGCCGTCGACTATGACGTCGTCTACGTTCGCCAGCCGCGCTACGGCGATGAGGTCAACACGATCTGGCCGGAGATCTTCCATCCTGCCCGACTCGAAGCCGGCGCCGACCTGGTGCTGCTCCATCCCGACGGCAGTGAAGAAGTGCTCGTCGCCGGTGGGATCGGCTCGGTGACCGATCCCTTCGTCTCCTTCGACGGCCGCTTCGTCTACTACAGCTACTTCTACGACCTGCGACCCGAGAGCCTCAACTCCCAGCGCGACGACCTGCCCCATGCGGGCGCTGACATCTTTCGCATCGATCTCGCAAGCCGCCAGATCGAGCAGCTCACCCATGGCGAGTTCACACCCAACACCGGGGCTGGCCGTTGGGACGAGAGCAATCCCCTCGACCCGCCACCGGAATTCAATCGCCTGGGCTATGGCATCGTCAATCTCGGCCCCTGCCCGGTGCCCGGCGGCCGGGTGGCCTTCACCTCGAACCGCAACGGCTTCACGCCCCAGAAGGGTTTCACCAGTCCCACCCTGCAGCTCTTCGTGATGGACGAAGACGGCGCCAACGTCACCCCGATCGCGCCGATGACCATCTCGAGTGCTCTGCACCCGACGATCCTGCGCGATGGTCGGCTGCTGTTCTCGAGCCACGAAGATCAGGGTTTGCGGGATCGGCGCCTGTGGGGCATCTGGTCGATCTATCCGGACGGCCGAACTTGGCAGCCGGTGGTGAGCGCGTTTCGCTCGCCCCAGGCCTTCCATTTCATGACCCAGCTCTCCGGTGGCGATCTGGTGATCGAGGACTACTACAACCTGAACAACAACGGCTTTGGTGCTCTCTACCGAATGCCGTTGGCCCCGCCACCCGGCACGCCACCTTTCCACAGTGCCTTTCCCGACGACAACCCGGAGATCCTGCAGACCGTCGGCGGTGGCTTCCTTTACCCCTTCCGAATGCCCTTCACGCCCTGGGGTATGACCTCGATCACGCCAATGACCCACGCCGGCGACGAGGCGGCGCCGTTCGGCGCCGGTGACGACCGGGTGGGCAAGTTCACCCATCCTTCCGGCGCGCCCGGCGGCGATTTGCTGGTGGCCTGGACTCCCGGTCCGGCCAACGACCTCAACCGGCCGACGCCCCTGCCCTACTACGACAGCGGTCTCTACCTGATCCCCGGCGCGGCCGAAGTCTGGGATCCGGCCGACCTGGTGCTACTCAAGAACGACCCGGACTACAACGAAGCCTGGCCGCGAGCGGTGGTGCCTTATGCTGACGTGCACGGCGTCGATGAACCGACCGAGATCCCCTGGTTGCCCAACGACGGCACGGCGCACCCGGAGCTCCCCGCCGGCACACCGTTCGCTCTGGTCGGAGCGAGCAGTTTCTACAAACGCGAGAGCTTTCCCGGCTGGGTGACACCCTGGGCCGACGATTTCGATGGCCTCGACGCCTTCAACACCTCGGAGAACGGCCAAAGCAGCAATTGGAGCTGGCAAGGATCCGACGCCGGGAAATACGACGACAGCGAGATCTGGGCGGTGCGCATCGTCGCCCTCGAGCCCAACACCCATCGCAGCTACGGCCCCAACAACGGTCGCCAGTTCGAGAGCCACGCCAACGAGCGGATGCGCATCCTCGGCGAGATCCCGCTGCGCAAGACCGACACCCAGGGGCAGCCGATTCTCGATCCGGAAGACAACCCGGATACGAGCTTCCTCGCCAAACTACCGGCTGACGTCCCCTTCACCTTCCAGACCTTGGACCGCCGCGGCATGGTGCTCAACATCGCCCAGACCTGGCACCAGCTGCGCCCTGGCGAGGTGCGCACCGACTGCGGCGGCTGCCACGCCCACAGCAGGCAACCCCTCGACTTCGCGCTCACCGAAGCCGCTCGCCCCGACTATCCGCTGTTCGATCTCGCCAAGGAGACGCCGATCTTGACGGTCAATAGCGCCGGCGAACCCGATCTACAGGTCGTCACCGGCAGCGCTGTCGACGTCGAGTTCTACCGCGACATCCGGCCGCTCCTGGAGCGTAGCTGCGTCGCTTGCCATACCGCTGGCGACCCGGATCCACCCGGCAACCTGGTGCTCGACGACCTGACTCTGATCGGCGGCCTGCCCGGCGACTACCTGCGCCTGGCAGAGGATCAGGACGCTCAGTGGGGCCATCCGCCAGTGATCCCCAACGGCATCTGGCGGCAGACCAACGCCAGCCGTTACGTGCGCAAGTTCCAGAGCCGACGCAGTCTGTTGATGTGGAAGATCTACGGCGAGCGACTCGACGGCTGGACCAACAGCGACCATCCCACCGAAACCGTGCCGGGGGACCCCACCACCCTACCGGCCGGCGCCACGCCCAATCAGGCGGACCTCGATTTCACCGGCACCATCATGCCACCCCCCGGCAGTGGCGTACCCGAGCTCTCCGAAGACGAGAAGCGGACCTTCGCGCGCTGGATCGAC
>JBCCGX010000712.1:0-5467 GCA_039029035.1 Acidobacteriota bacterium
GACCGTCGCCGCATGCTCGAGGAGCGTCTCCAGGCGCTGCAGCGAGGTCGCGCCGGCCCCCGGGATGCTGCGCGCGCCGACCCGGCGAGCCCCCTCCAGGGCGGTCCAATGGCTGATGTAGGGGCCGAACGAGAAGGCGCAGAAGACCACGTCGCCAGGGCCGACCCCGGCGCCGCGATAGACGTGCCCCCAGCAGCGCATCCAGGTTTCCCAATCGTCGTCACTGTCGAGCCAGAACAGCGGTTGGCCGCTGGTGCCCGAGGTACGGTGCACATAGCGATAGGACTCGAGCGGCTCGGTCGGTACGGTGCCGTAGGGCGGCGCCTCCTGCTGCGCCGCGAGGAGCTCCGCCTTGCTGGTCAGCGGCAAGCGCGCCAGATCACTCAGCGAGGCCACCGCCGACGGATCGATCCCGGCACGACTGAGCTTCTGGCGATAGAATCGACTACGCGACAACCCGGCCATGAGGCGACGGAGCCTGCGCTCCTGATGCTGCCTGAGAGAATCGGGCTCGAGAGTTTCGAGCTGACGGTCGAAGAAGCTCATACTCGCCCTCGCTGGGAGGTTGCAGGGGACAAAATTTGAACGTTCGCTCAAAGTTTTGGCGGAAGGATACGTCACTCGGTCGACCCTTGCCAAGCCGTCGACCTTTGCTCAGCGGTCGACCTCTGCCCAGCGGTCGACCCTTACCCAGCAGGCGTCCCCTGCCAAGCGCCCGGAGCTGTCTCGACCGTCGTGCATCCCGTCTTGACAGTCCTGTTGCACTGTGGAATTATGATTTGAACATCGGTTCAAAAGGAGTGCGATGACACATCAAACGATGAGCGGGAGGGACCGAAAGCTGGCCCGTACCCAGGCCAAGAAGCGGGAGATCCTGAAGGCTGCGTCACGGGTCTTCAGGCGTCACGGGCTGCAAGGCGCCGGCATGCGCCAGATCGCCGCCGAAGCGGGCATGCTGGCGGGCAACCTCTACTACTACTTCGAGAACAAGCAAGCCCTCCTCGCCTTCTGTCAGGAAGACACCCTGGCCGGGCTGCTCGATTTGGCGAGCAAGGTGGAAGGCAGCGGCTTACCGGCCGACCAGAAGCTCTACCTGCTGATCCTCGGCCATGTCCTGCGGCTCAATGAAGGTACTCCGGGATCCCTCGCCCATCTCGAGATCGAAGCCCTCGAGCCGCGCTGGGCCGACGAGATCGTGCCGCGCCGCGATGTGTACGAGCGGGTTCTTCGCGATGTGGTGCAAGAGGGCATCGAGGCCGGGATCTTCCGCCAAGTCAACGTCAAGACCACCACCCTGGCGATCCTCGGCGCAGTCAACTGGACGGTCAAGTGGTATCGCCCGAAGGGCAGCCGTAGCGCGGCCGAGATCGGCCACGAGTTCGCCGACTACATGGTCCGTGGCCTGCTCCTGCCGGGCATGCTCTTCGAAGCGCCGGACGCCGCGCTGGCAGCACTCGAAGACGAGCCGCAGCCGGTGACCGAAGCCTCCAGCTGAGGTTGGACGATGGATGCTCCCAACCCAACGACGACCCTCACCCTCGAGGTCAACGGCGAGCCCCATACGGTCGTCTTCCCGACCCACCACACGCTGCTCGAAGTCCTGCGGGAGGCCTGCGGCCTGACCGGTACCAAGCACGGCTGCGAGCTCGGCGAATGTGGTGCCTGCACGGTGCTGGTCGACGGCGAGGCGGTGTTCTCTTGCCTGGTCCTGGCGGCCGACGCGGCGGGCCGCTCGATCGAGACCGTCGAAGGGCTGGGCGACGACAATCGCCTGCACCCCTTGCAGCAAGCGTTCGCCGATCTCGGCGCCGCCCAATGCGGCTATTGCACCCCGGGGATCCTGATGGCGGCCAAGGCCCTGCTCGATCAACGACCAAAACCGAGCGAAGAGGACATCCGCGAGGCCCTGTCCGGCAACCTGTGCCGCTGCACGGGTTATCAGAAGATCATCGAGGCGGTCGCCTGGGCGGCCGAAGCGCGGCGCCCCCCTGACGACGCCTTTCTCGGCTCGCCACTGCCACAGGCGGCCGAAGCCTCCGGAGAGCAGCCCGCCTCCGCCGGCGACGGAGGGACCGATCCATGAGCTCGATCAAGGGTGGTACTCAGGCCAAGGCCCGCCTCGTCGGCACGCCGTTTCGCCGCGTCGATGGTCGCGCCAAGGTCACCGGCCAGACCCGCTTCGCCGATGATCTCGACTTCCCGCGCATGGCCTTCATGTGCCTCAAGACCAGCCCGTCGCCCCATGCTGCCATCCGCCACATCGGCCTCGACAAAGCCGCGGCCATGCCGGGGGTGCTGGGCATCCTCACCGGCGAGGACGTGCCGACACCCTATGGCATTCTGCCGGTGTCGGAGGACGAGCACGCCCTGGCCCTGGACAAGGTGCGCTACGTCGGTGAGCCGGTGGTTGCCGTCGCCGCCCTGAGCGAAGAGCAAGCCCGTGCCGCGGCCGATGCGATCGAGCTCGACCTCGAGCCTCTGACCACCATCGCCAGCACCGAGGAAGCCCTCGCCACCCCCGAGCCGCGGATCCACGACTACGGCTCGGACGGCAATGTCCACAAGCGTATCGCGCTCGAGTTCGGTGATGTCGATGGCGGCTTCGAGGATGCCGATCTGGTGCTCGAAGACACCCTCTACTACGAGGGCAACACCCACCTGCCGATCGAGCAACATGCCGCTGTGGCCGTGCCCGAGGACGAGGATCGGGTGACCCTCTACTCCTCCACCCAAACACCGCACTACGTGCACCGGGCCCTGGCCAAAGTGCTGGAGCTGGAAGCCTCGAGAGTGCGGGTCATCGCCTGCCCCAACGGCGGCGGTTTCGGCGGCAAGAGCGACGTCTTCCACCACGAGATCGCCGCCGCCAAGCTCGCTCTGCAGCTCGGCCGGCCGATCAAGGTCACGCTCACCCGGGAAGAGGTCTTCTACTGCCATCGCGGGCGCCATCCGGTGTTGATGCACCTGCGCACCGCTTTCCGCCGTGACGGCGCCATCCGAGCGCAGCACCTGCGTACCGCGCTGGACGGTGGCGCTTTCGGCAGCTACGGCGTCGCCAGCACCTTCTACACTGGTGCCCTACAGACGGTCACCTACCAACTGCCGGCCTACCGCTTCGACGGCCTGCGCGCCTTCACCAACAAGCCGCCCTGTGGCCCCAAACGCGGTCATGGCACGGTGCAGCCGCGCTTCGGCTTCGAGATCCACCTCGACAAAGCGGCCCATGCCCTCGGCATCGACCCCGCCGACCTGCGCTTGCGCCACCTGGCGCAGCCCCACGCCGTCACCGCCAACTGGCTGCAGCTCGGTACCATCGGCCTCGGCCAGTGTATCGAAGCGGTGGTCGAGGGTAGCGGCTGGCGTGAACGCTACGGCCGCCTGCCCGAGGGGCGCGGCCTGGGCCTGGCGTGCGGCGCTTACTTATGTGGCGCCGGCTTGCCGATCTACTGGAACCACATGCCCCAATCCGGCGTGCAGATCAGGCTCGACCGCTCGGGTGGCGTGGCAGTCTACTGCGGCCAGGCCGAGATCGGCCAGGGTTCCGACAGCGTTCTGGCTGCGGTGGTGGCCGAGGTGCTGGGCATCGATCTGGGTGACATCCGCCTGTGTGTCGCCGATACCGATCTCACTCCGGTCGACCTGGGCAGCTACTCCTCCCGCGTCACCCTGATGGTCGGCCAGGCTGCTCTGCAAGCCGCCGAGCGCGCCCGCGATCTGATCGCTGGGGCGGCCGCCGAGCAGCTCGATGTGCCGCCGGATCGCCTGGTGTTCGCCGATCGCCGGGTGTTCGACGCCGAGGCGCCGTCGAACGGCCTCACTTTTGCCGAAGCGGTGATCGCCACCGAGGTGCGCCACGGCACCCTGGCCACCACCGGCTCCTATACCCCACCGCGCGCTCCGGGACGCTACCGCGGTGCCGGCGTCGGCCCCTCCCCCACCTACTCCTACTCGGCCACGGTGATGGAGGTCGAGGTCGACCCCGAGACCGGTCTTTACGACGTGGTGCACGTCTGGATCGCCCACGACATCGGACGCAGCATCAATCCGACCCTGGTGGTCGGCCAGGTCGAAGGCAGTGTCTACATGGGGCTCGGAGAGGCGATGATGGAAGAGCAGGTCTTCCGTCGCCTGCCGAAGCGCCGCTCTGGCGCCCTGGTGCACAAGATGCCCTCGATGCTGGAGTACAAGAGTCCGACCTTCCACGACATGCCCCCAGTGACCACCTATCTGATCGAGGAGCCCGACGCGCGCGGCCCCTTCGGCGCCAAGGAGGTTGGCCAAGGGCCGCTCCTGCCGATCATGCCAGCCCTGGCCAACGGCATCTTCGACGCCGTCGGCGTGCGGGTCGATCAGGTGCCGATCCATCCGCATATGGTGCTCAAGGCACTGGAAGAGAAAGCCAAGGGGCGCGAGGCGCGCTTCGGCCCGCGCCGCTTCCCCGTCATCGACTACGGCGAGCCGCTACGTGTCCTCACCCCGGAACAAGGCGGCGATGGCACCGCGTCACGTGCCGAGTCCGAGGGAGGCCCCTCCGGCATGCGCTCGGCCACCGGCAGTATGACCACCCGCGAAGAAGCCCTGAAGGAGAAAAAGCGTGCTGCGCTTACCACCGTTTGAGCTGCGTCAGGCCACCACTACCGAAGAAGCGGTGGCGATCCTTGCCGGCGAAGGCCCCACCGCGCGGGTCGTGGCCGGTGGCACCGATCTTTGGCCGAACATGAAACGCCGCCACCAGCAGGCCCAGACCGTCATCAGCCTGATGGGGATCTCCGGCCTGCGCGGCATCTCGAACGGCAGCACCGATCGCGAGGTCCGCCTCGGTGCCACCACCCTGCTGTCGGATCTCGTAGCCGACGAGACCTTGCGTCGGCGTTACCCCGCCCTGGTGCGCGCCGTGGCCAGCATCTCGTCACCGCCGCTGCGCAACATGGGCACCATCGGCGGCAATGTCTGCCTCGATACCCGCTGCACCTACTACAACCAGACCGAGCCCTGGCGCCAGGCGATCGATTACTGCATGAAAGAAGCTGGCAGCGTCTGCTGGGTGGCGCCGAGCTCGCCGCGCTGCTGGGCCCATGCAGCGAGTGACGCGGCACCGATGCTGTCGGCTCTCGATGCCAGAGTGGTCCTGCAGGGACCCGAGGGCGAGCGCACGATTCCGATGTGGTCGCTTTACCGCGACGACGGGATCGACTATTTGACCAAGAAGCCCGAAGAACTGGTGACCGCCATCCTGCTGCCGCCGGAAGGCGATCACCGGCATTGCGGCAGCGCCTTCTGGAAGCTGCGCCGCCGCGGCTCGATCGATTTCGCCGTGCTCTCGGTGGCGGTGGCTGTGTGGCCCGGACCGGGCTCTGGCAAGCCGGTGGATCGGGCCCGTATCGTCCTCGGCGCGGTGGGCTCGCAGCCGGTATCAGCGGATGACGCCGCCGCCGCCCTCGTCGGCCGGTCCCTGTCGGAGGAGACC
>JBCCGX010000713.1:0-5451 GCA_039029035.1 Acidobacteriota bacterium
ATTCGCCTGACCATCACCGACCTGTTGCCCGGTATCCCACAGGGCGGTGACCGCGAAGCGGCCCTCACTGAGGCAGAGGGTGGTGGCGTCGGGAATACAGGCGCCCGGGCTCTTGGCGGGAACGGCAGCCTCCGTCGCCAGGGCGGGGAGACCGAAGCCGCCGAGGATCGGTGGCCCCAGCTCTGTCGCCAAGTGCTGGACATCGCGCTGGACTTCGCGCGCGGCGGCGTCCGGCGCACGCTGACCGACGGGGGCGACACTCGGCTCGGCGGCCCCTATCGCGTCGCAGGTGGCGAAGGCGCCGAGATCCTGGATCGGTGCGAAGGCGGTCCCGAGGGCGTTGCTGTAGGTGCGCACCTCACCGGTTACTGTATCGGTGACGGTGAGATCGACCTCGACGTCGGTGAGGCCGCCGGCAAAAACCCAGAAGGCATCGAAGGGATCGAAGCAGCCATCGAGTACCTTGACCACCAGCTCGACGTTGAGGGGATCGAAGAAATAGAAATAGCCCGTGTCATTGGTCAGCTCGAAGCCCTGGCCATCGCCGCTCTGGCCGATGAAGTCACGCCACCTGACCTCCACTTGGAAGCGGTCGTCGTTAAGGCACAGCGCGGTCGATGAGGGGAAGCAGGTCGGCGCGATGACCGGTGTCAGATCGAAGTCGATCCCCGGGGTGATGGCGCCCTGGGTGACCGCCACCGGCGTGCCGGTGGTCGGGTCGCAACCTCCGTTGCGGCAGGGCAGGTCGTCATAGAGCTCATCGTTGTAGTTGGTGAACGGATCGAAGCTGAAGAAGCCGTTCGTCGAGACGAAGTAGGTCGCGGTCGTCAGGCCGGGCAGCTGGTAACGACCCTCGAAGTCCGGCGACAGCTCGGCGACAAATTCGCCGTTCGCGTCCCAGAGCTCGATCTCGCCGAACTCGAGCCGCTCGCCGGTCGTCGCGCTCCGGACGAAGCCGGCAATGGCTCCGCCGAGCTCGAGCGCGAAATCGATGTCCTCGGTGGTGGTGTTGAGCGTCACCGGGATCGGCGTGCCGGTGGTCACGTCGCAGGCGCGCAGCGGGCAAGGAATGCCGGTAAAGAGCTGCTCGACGTAGTCCAGCGGGCCGCGAGCCCGGGCGAAGTAGCTGCCGGTCGCCAGGCCCGAGATGTTGTAGAAGCCCTCATCGTCGGCAAACTGGGAGTCATAGAACGAGCCGTTGGTATCGAACACTCTCACTTCGGCGAATGCCAGGGGCTGGCCGAGGGCGTCCGTCACCCGACCCGAGATCTGCCCCAGTCGCTCGAGGGCAAAGTCGATCCCTTCCGTCGTTGTCTGCAGGCTCACCGGCACTGCCGTGGCCTGGTTCAGCTCGCAGCTACCGAAGGGGCATGGGATGTCGTCGTAGAGCTCGTCCTGGAAGTCGGAAAACTCTCGCGTGCGCACGCGGTAGGTGCCGGGCAACAGACGCTCCAGCAAGTAGCGGCCATCGGCATCAGTCGAGTCCGAGTCGCCGAACAAGCCGCTGGTGTCGAAAGCCTCGACACGGAAGAACGGCAGCGGCGCCCCGGTGGCCCGATCGGTCACGGTGCCCGCGATCCGCCCCAGTCGCTCGAGGGCGAAGTCGATCCCGGGCGCGGCGGTGCCCAGGTCGACCGTGATCGACATGCCCGCCGCCAGGTTGCAGTCGCCGAAGGGGCATGGGATGTCGTCGTAGAGCTCGTCCTGGAAGTC
Organism: Acidobacteriota bacterium; assembly: GCA_039029035.1. Classification (GTDB taxonomy): domain Bacteria; phylum Acidobacteriota; class Thermoanaerobaculia; order Multivoradales; family J023; genus JAAELT01. The sequence goes on from JBCCGX010000713.1 coordinate 1,714, forward strand.
GGAAAAATCGTCGGTCAGCACGAAGAAGGTCCCGGGCTCGAGAAACAGTTCGTAGCGCCCCAACTCGTCGGACGAGGTGGAGTCGCTCACCAGGCCGATCGAGTCCTGCGCTCGCACCCCGTGGAACGGGATCGGCTCCCCGGTCGCCTCGTCGGTTACGGTGCCAGAGATCGAGCCCAGGCGCTCGAGTGCGAAGTCGATACCCGACGTCGTCGTCTCCAGGTCGACGGGCACCGGCGTACCGGTCGACGATTCGCAGCTGCTGGGCAGACAGGGAATGTCGTCGTAAAGCTCGTCTTGGAACTCTGAGCGGTCGGCGGTGTAGACGAAGTAGTTCCCTGGGTGTAGGTCTGAAAACGTGTAACGGCCCGATCCATCACTCATAGTGCCCCGAGCCACGTCGCCTCCGATGGCGATGTTGAAGAAAGGTAGCGGCTCGGCGCTAGCCTCGCTGGTCACCACACCGGTGATCGAGCCCAAACGATCGAGCGCGAAGTCGATGCCTGGTGTCGTCGCGTTCAGCTCTACCGTGACAGGTGTCGCGAGGGAGAGGTCACAGGTGAAAGGCATACAGGGGATGTTGTCGTAGACCTCGTCCCGAAAGTTGGTGAAACTGCTCGTCCTGATCGAGTAGGTTCCGGGCGGTAGACCGCCGACGGTATAGCGTCCCTGCTCGTCGGTGAAACCGAGAGCGAAGTGGCTCGCCGTGATGCCGTCGACGCGGAGGTCGATGAAGGGCAATGGCTCACCAGTCGCCGCTGCGGTCACCACGCCTGTGATCGAGCCTAGCCGGTCGAGGGCGAGGTCGACACCGCCGGTTGTCTCGCCGAAGGTGACAAGAACCGGCGTGCCGGTGGTCGGATCGCAGTCCAAGCACGGGATGTCATCGAAGACCTTGTCACGATACAAGTAGTTCGAAGCCAGAACGAAATAAGTGCCGGCCGCCAGGCCGCTGACCGAATAGCGGCCTGCGCTGTCCGTGCGGGCGATGCCGCCGATTGGCTGGCCCTGGGCGTCGAAGAAACGGACGTCCGCTTCCACCAGCGGCTCGCCGGTCGCCTTGTCCGTCACAGTGCCGGCCAGGGAGCCGCCCAGGTCGAGAGAGAAGTCGATCCCGGTGGTGACCTCGCCCAGGGTGACGGCCACCGGCGTGCCGAGCGCGAGATCGCAATTGCTATCCGGACAGGGTTGATCCGCGTAGAGCTCGGTGATGAAGTTGGTGGAGAACCCCGCCAAGGCGAAATACTCGCCGCTCGGCAGCCCTGTCACCGTGTAGTTGCCCGTCGGATCCGTTATCGCCGACCGGTTGGTGTAACCCTGGGTTGCAGTCAGGCGGACCTCGATCCCTGCCAGCGCCTCGCCGGTGGCCCCGTCCGTGATCTTGCCCGAGACCGCGCCACCGGCACCGACATGGAGGGAGAACGGGCCGGAGTCGCCGCCGAAGCCGCTCAGGCGAATGAGCACCTCCTCCCCGGCCTCGATGTCGAGTCCCACCGCGGACTGCAGTCCGATGGCGTTGTCATTGCAGGTCCGCTCGGTCTGCTGGGTGCCCGGGCAGACGCCGGAATGCACCGAGAGCACCGTGTCGAAGCCCGAACCGAAGGTGTCGGCGAAGATTGTCCCGCCCACCGGCGAGGTGTAGCGGAACCACACGTCGGGAGCGCCGGAGCCGCCACAGAAAGAGGAGCCGTCGTTGGTGGCTGAGGCGGTGGTACCAACGAAGGTACCGTTGCCGATCAGCAAAGCGGCATTGCAGTCGTCGTTGGCCGGCACGCCCTTGACCAGCGGTTGGCGCACGACCGGCTCGACCCGGCGATCCGTCGCCTTGTCGACCGGGCCGCCTCGCGCCGCTCGCTCGAGCGCCCCCAGCTTGCGGCCGATCGCGCGTGCCTTCTCGCCCAGAGCCGCGGCTTCGCGCGGTTCCAGCTGGTGGATCCGCCCTTCGACCTGGTGCAGATGGCGCTCGAAGCGCCGCAGCTCGAGCGTCCATTCCGCCGCGTCGTCCACCCCGCGCCGCTCGAGGGCTCGTTGCCAGCTCGACAGCCGGCGATCCAGTTGCCCGAGGTGGGTGGCGATCGCCTCCTTGGTCGGCGCGGTCGCCTGCGGTGTTGCTGCCTCCGTTTCGGCGCCGACGGACGCGAGGGTAAAGTGGGGTACCGCCGCCAGGGCGATGCAGACAGCAACGATCGATAAGACGGCGATCCTTGGCATGGAGGCCTCCGTAGGCAAGTAAGAACAAGTCGTCTCGGGTAACAGCTCTCCTATTTGATCAAAGCGGATTCCAGGCTGAAAAGCGATCAGGTCATCGAGTCGGCCGACCTGATCGGCAGATCTGATCGACCGATCTCAGGTTGGGGCTAAGGGCAGCTCCTGAACGCACCGGTCTCGCGGATTGGCTGGAACGGTGTGTCCAGGGGATTGACCCACTCGCGGACTTCCTGGGTCACGGTGTCGGTGACGCGTAGAGTCACCTCGACATCGGTCAGCCCGGCAGCGAAGACCCAGAAGTTTTCGAACCCCGGCAGGCTGCAAGCGTCGAGCACCTTGACCACGACCTCCACGTTGTCGTGCGAAAAAAACCAGAAGTAGCCGGTGTCATCGGTCAGCGGGAAGGCTCGGCCGTCACCGACCAGCTGCCCAGTGTCCCAGAGGGCTGTGACCTCGAAGCGGTCATCGCTGAGGCATAAGGTCTTGGCGTCGTTCAAGCAGTCGCCGGTGCTCTTGTCGGGAGCGGTGGCCTTTGGCGCTAGTGCCGCGAGACCGGCCCTGGCGAGACCGGCCCTGTCGAGACCGGCACCGGCAAGCGATGGGCCCAGCTCCGTCGCCAGGCGCTCGACTTCGCGCGCGGCTACGAACGGTTCGGGCCGGCCGATCAGCTCGGCAGCCGGTCCCGTCGCGTCGCAGGTGGCGAAGGCGGCGAGATCCTGGATCGGCGCGAAAGCAGAGCCGAGGGCGTTGCTGTAGGTCCGCACCTCGCCGGTCACCGTGTCGGTGACGGTGAGCTCGACTTCGACGTCGGTCAGGCCGCCGGCGAAGACCCAGAAAGTGTTGAAGGGATCAAAGCAGCCGTCGAGCACCTTGACCACGAGCTCGACGTTCGACGCCGTGAAGAACCAGAAGTAGCCCGTATCTTCGGTCAACCTCCGGATTCGACCCTCGCCGCTCTGGCCCAGGAAATCACGCCACGAGGCTTCGACTCGGAATCGGTCGTTGTTGAGGCACAGAGTGTTATACGCCTGGACGCAGCTGCCGGTGACAATAGGCCTCAGGGCGAAATCCACATCCGGAGTGACCGCGCCCTGGCTCACCAAGACGGCAGAGCCAGTCGTCGGGTCGCAGTTGCCGTTGGGGCAAGGGAGGTCGTCATAGAGCTCGTCGTCGTAGTCGAGCATCGGGTCATCGCTGAAGAAGCGGTGGGTGGTCACGAAGTACGGACCCGTCGCCAATCCTTGGATCCTGAACAGACCCTCCGGTCCGACGTGTCTCGAGGTCAAGAGTCGGCCACTCGCATCCCAGACGTTGACGGTTCCCTCGAGTCGTTCACCGGTCACGGCACTCTCTACCTTGCCGCTGAGGCCTCCGGACGGATGCAAGGCAAAGTCGATCCCTTCGGTCGTCGATTCCAGGGCGACCACGATCGGTGTTCCGATCGTGGGGTCACAGACCCCCAGCGAGCACGGGATACCCGCATGGAGTTGCCGAACGTAGTCGTCTTGTTGACCGGCGCGTGCGAAGTAC
>JBCCGX010000714.1:0-5421 GCA_039029035.1 Acidobacteriota bacterium
CATGACAGGCGGCGTCGAGCAGTTCTACGCCGCATGTGCCCTCGCCTACCAGGGGCGAGACGATGGGCTGCGGGTCCTATACGAAGCCGTTGCGCCATCTCGAGTGCCCATGACCAGTTCCGGCTTCGAGGTCAGCGAAGGGGGAATGGCTCTGGCGATCTTGGGTCACGAGATACCGCCAGACTTCGCCAACAGGCCCAATCCGGGCTTTGAGGTCCTCGACCAGCTCTTCGAATGACCTCGACGCTCCCACAAGGTCCCCTTGCCGTCGTCATGGTCGGCGCCACCGGAATGTTACGATCCCCTTAGGTAAGACCAGGGGCACTCGAGATGGCGACATCAACAAATCGCAACCGAACTCATCCAGGACAACTCTTGCTCGTGCTTCTAGTCGTGGGCTGCGCCTATCGCCAGCCTCCACCGCTCCCCACAACACCGAGCCGTCAACCGACAGCGGACGAGATCGTCAAGCTCAAGAAGGTTTATGCCAAGCACCTACGACGCTTGGCCAAGTTCGAAGAAGCGTCGGCACGCCTTGTGTCGGTCGATGCGCTGCGCGAGGCGGCCCAACGGCGGGACGACACCAAGATCCGGCGGTACGCCATCCGGCAGCTCGCCCTCCACGACGACCCAGCGACCCAGGACTTGCTGAAGCGTATGGTTGCCACGGCAGACAACGTCGAACAGTTCCTGGCGGCCTGTGCTCTCGCCTACCAGGGACATGAGGGCGGCATCGAGATTCTGCGCAAGACCCTGTCCCCATCCCATGCGCCGATCTCCACCTCCGGCTTCGAGCTCAGCGAGGCCGGGATGGCCCTGGCGATCCTCGGCTATGAGCTACCACCGAGTTTCGCCAAGAGGGTGAATCCCTACTTTTCTGAGCTCGACAAGCTCTTCGAATGACCTCGACGCAACCACAAGGTCCTCTGGCCGTCGTCATGATCGGCGCCACCGGCGCAGTCGGTAGCCGGGCCGCGACAGCCCTCGCGCAGGACCCGCGAGTCGGACGGCTGACCACCCTCGGTCGCCGACCGCTGGACACGCTGACTGGCGAGACAGTGCAGCAGCACACGGTCGACGTCTTGAATCCATCGACCTATCAGCACTTGCTGGCCGACCACCAAATCGCGATCTGCACCCTCGGGGTGGGACAACCGTCGAAGGTCGATCGCGAGACCTTCGTCCAAATCGACAAGCAGGCGGTGCTAGACTTCGCGACGGCCTGTCACTCAGCCGGTGTCCGGCACTTTCAGCTTCTCAGCTCGGTCGGCGCAACGTCCAAGTCAGTGTCGTTCTACCTGCGCTGCAAAGGGGAGCTGGAAGACGGCCTGCAAGCACTTCGTTTCGACCGGCTCAGCTTGTTTCACCCGTCGATGATTCTCACCCCGACCAACCGCTACGGCTGGTCGCAAGCGGTGACGCTCAAGGTGTGGCCCTGGCTGAACGGCGTACTGCTCGGACGGCTGAAGAAGTTTCGTGGCATCGCGGTCGACCGCCTCGGCCAGGCGATCGCGGCCAACACCTTCACCCTCGGCACCGGGATCGAGGTCTTGCACTGGGACGAGTTTCTCTCGCTGTCGAACCCGGCGAGCTGACCGCTCCCGGTCTATGCAACGAGGAGGGCCGCCAAGCCAGCGGCCCTCCCCCAACTGCAGCTAACCGATCAGACGCAGCTCAAAACCTCTTCACTTCGAGCCGGCTTCGATCGAGGCCAGCTTGGCTTCCAACTGCTCGATGCGCAGGGCCAGGTCTTCCACCACCCCGCTGGCGTCGTCGCCGAGGCTGGCGATGACATTGATCGTGCCGTCCTTCTCGGCGTCCTCCAGGGCGTAGCCGACGATGCGGCAGGCGCCTAAGGAGCGCATGCCGGCGCCCGCGGTGGCGCTGGAAGTGATCGGATCACCGCGACGGATCGGCCCGTTCTCCATCGTCACGTGGACCGGGTAGAAACCGGTCTGGGCCAGGGGCAGGTAGCTCTCGTCGACCTTGCGGCCGTTGGCCCCATACTGCGGATCGCTGATGAAGCCCACCAAGGTGCTGTCGCAGGGCTTGGTGCTGCGCGCCATCAGAAAAGTCGACGCCTCCGTGCTGGCCCCCTCACCGGGCACCAGGCTGACCAGGTCGCCGGTGGTCGGCAAGCCCTCACCGAGATCCACGACCGGGGCATACTCGGCGGAGGAGAGGCATTTCGTCAGGCGGTAGCGATCGTTGCCCAACTCGTCGATACAGGCTTGGGCCCGCGCCCAGAAGTTGAGCTGGTGGAAAGTCGCGTTGCGCAGCTCGACACTGTTGGCGCCGACATTCAACGCCCCCTGACCGGCAGACAGAGGGCCGGGGATGACGATGTCACCATCGGACCGGATCCGCATGCGCTCCTTGATGGTCGAGTCGCTCGGCTGGCGGGTGAAGAAGGCGATCTCACCCTCTTGATGGGTGGGGCTGGAGTAGCCTTCGAGCTCGATGCGCGCCGCCGGCGTCGTGGTGCCCGCTTTGGTCAGATCGAGGAAGGCATCGTCGGCATCGCCGTGCAGCAGCAGGTTGGTGAAGGGGTTGGACCGCACCCGCGTGGCTCCGTCAACGTCGAGCAGGTTGGCCGCGTCTTGCCGCCCGATGGCGACCCGATTGGCCAACGGATTGAGCGCCAGGATGTCAGCGTAGCTCTGGATCCACTTAAAATCGAAGGGGCCAGTCGAGCCCAACAGCAGACCGTTCTGGCTGCCGAACAAGCCGGACGGCGGCGTGCCTTCTTCGGTGATGTGCAGGGCGCCCTGCGGGCTGCTCGTGCCGATACCGACGTCGCCGTTGGATGGGAAGGTATTCTGTGCCGAGGCCGGCGGACCGGCGAGGGCGAGCAGAAGGCCAAGAAGGACGAGGGACGTCTTGCGTTCAATCAACTGACTGTCAAACATGGTGTAACTCCGAATTGGGATCGCTTCCAGCGCCCTCGGACTAAAGTCCGAGGCTATTGACGTCCGCCCCTGCGGGACGAAGAGCGTCAGGCACCTCCGCCTGGGAATCAATCCCAGGCTACGCACTCGTGCGCCTACGGCGCTCAGGTCCCGGAGGGACAGAGGATCGGAGCCCGGGACTTCAATCCCGGGCTGGTCTGACGTCCGTCCCTGCGGGACGAAGAGCGGCGGGATAACCGCTACCAACAGGCCACTGTGCTTTCCGCCTTCTTGACCCCGCCAGGGGTCGGCGAAGTTAGCCTCGGGTTTCAACCCGTGGCCCCGCCAAGCTTGAAGTGATCCAGGTTGAATATCCGCTCGAAGCGGAATCCTTGGTGAAGCCGGCGTGCGAACACCACACGCCGGAAGCGTGCAATCGAAAAGAAGAGGCTCGCTCCGCCCCACCGGCGGAGCGAAGGATCGGGCCCTGCCCTACTCGATGGTGACCGTCACCGAGACGGTCACCTGGGCGCCCTGGCTGTCGGTGGCTTCGGCACTCAGCACATGGCTGCCGGCCGAAAGCTCGACCACCAGCTCCGCGCCGATGCCGAGGAGACCATCGACATCCGAGCTCCAGACCAGGCTGTCGTCGTCCAGCGCGCCGTCCTCGAGGTCCTCGGCGACGGCGACCAGCGCCACCGCACCGTCGGCGGCGAAGGCTTCGCCCGTCACCGGGGCCAGGATGGCGACGCTGGGGACGCGATTCGGCAACGTGAGATCGCCGACTTCGGCCACCGCCTCACGGAAACCGTCGGTGGCGCGCACCTGCAGCACCACCCCTTCGCCCCCTGGCACCCGGTCAGCCGAGATCTCACTCGCTGTGTCCGTGGTGCCGGCCACAGCCGCCACCTCGTCACCGTTCGGGTAGACGAAGACGACGTCATAGATGGGCTGCTCGCCGTCGGGATCCTCGCCTTGCCACTCGATGACCATCGGATCGCTTTCGGTGTCGACATGCACGACCTCGACGCTCGGTGCATTGGGCGAGATCTCGATCCGCGCCAGCTCTTCACCGGACTCCGTCAGGATGGCCAGTGACGCGGCCTCCTCAGCCCATTCGACCTCACCGCGGAACGGCAGATCCCCGGGCTCGGGTAGCTCCTCCGGCCAGTCCAGGGCTGGCATCTCACTGACCTCGGCAACGCCCAGCGCGAGCTCGTTGTCGTCCGCGTCGTAGAGCACCAGCGTGAGATCCGGCTGCAGATCCTCGAGCTCGACCGGCGCCACCAGAGGTCGTACGTCAAGCACCGTCGCCACGCCCTTGGGTGTGACCACGCCGGTCAAGCGGCGGGTGGCGCTGCCCGTGGTCGGCGGCGACGAGCCGGTGGCCGGCGGAATCACCCCCACGAGGGTGTTCCAATCGCTGTCCGAAAAGAAGGAGTTGAAGAAGGTCTGGCTGCCGCGGAAGCGGTCGACCATCACGTCGAAGGGGTTGGGCACACGACGCTTGCGCTCCAGATCGTAGGCTGGCCCGGGCAGCGAGGCGCCGGCGGAATGGCCGATCCCGAGCTCGTGCGCCAGCTCATGGGTGAGGGCCGGAAAGGGAGTGACTGATCCCGTCGTCACCGCTGCCCAGCCGGCGGTCGGCCCGGCGTAACCCATCCAGCCACCTCGGTGGTGGCGGGTGGGTCCACTGGGCACCAGTTGCAGGCCATAGGTGGGAAACTCCCAACCGTTGCGCTCTGTCTGGGTTTTCTGCTGTGCGATATCGCTCCAGATCTTGTTGCCGAAGTTGTTGATCCGGGTCGCCATCGGCGAGTTGCCACCACCGGATGGAGGGGTGCACAGCAACAGCTCAGCGGGGGAGAAGATACCGTCGCCGTCGAGGTCTTCGGGATAGGTGAAGTTGTAGGCGAAGAAGCGCCCAGGGACCAGGACCGAGGGTACATCGGCGGCGCAGTTCTGCCCCGCCGCGTTGTTGCCCGTGCCCTGGATGAGGTCATCGAGCACGAAGTCCAGGGTGTACTGTGTCTGCCTGCCGGGGGTTGCCAGCGGCAGGTTCATCAGGAAGTCGAAGCGCAGTCCCTTGGCTCCGGCGTTGCTGGTACCCCGGCGCAGCAGGCCGCCGCTCGAATCCTTGATCGGGAACATGCGCGTCGTGTGGTTCACCGCGTCGAAGAAGCGGAACAGGTCGCCCAGGCTGTTGATCAATCCTTCGTTGTAATCGATGAAGAGCACCGGCAGGCCGGCGTTCTCGCGCGTCGTGATACCGCTCAGGGCGGTGGTGGCGGCCACATGGCTCCCGGTCCTGAGGCGCACGTCGAAGCGGTAGGCCGCCTCGTCCGCCAGTCGCCGGCCGGGAATGAAGAAGTGCACGTGATCGCCCACCGCGATGGCGTTGCGCAACGACCGATTGTCGTTGGCGATGGCGTGGCCGCGCACCGTGGCGACCAGGGCTCCAGTGTCCTCACGGTAGACGTCGACGAACGCCTCGTCGGCGACCGTCGGCCCGCCGATCGAGCTGATCACCGTC
>JBCCGX010000715.1:0-5409 GCA_039029035.1 Acidobacteriota bacterium
AGCGCCACCCCTGGGCGCATGCTGCGCGAGATCGCCACCGCGCTCGAGGCGTTGACCGCCGAGATCCCCCTCGTCCTGGTACTCGAAGACCTGCACTGGTGCGACTACTCGACGGTCGACCTCATCTCTTCCCTGGCGCGTCGCCGCGAGCCGGCACGGCTCCTGATCATCGGGACGTACCGGCCGACGCCGGTCAACACCGAGGGGCATCCCTTGAAGGCGGTGCACCAGCATTTGCGAATCCATCGTCAATGTGTCGATGTGGCTCTCGCCGGGCTCGAGCGCCGAGCGGTGGAGGACTACCTGGCGATGCGCCTGGGTCAGGGCGAGCGCTCGGCCAACCTGGTCGAGCTGCTGTACCGGCTGACCGACGGCAACCCCCTGTTCTTGCTCACCATGGTCGACGATTTACTCGACCGTGGCCAGTTGGTTGAGCGCGACGGCTGTTGGCAGCTCGACCAGGAAGCCGAGGAGCTCGGGGTGGCCGACAGCCTCCGGCAAATGATCCAGGAAAAGCTCGAAACGCTGAGCGATGAGGACCAACGCCTGCTCGAAGCGGCGAGTGTTGCGGGGATGGATTTTTCCGCTGCGGTGGTCGCTGAGGCGGTGGAGGGTGACGTGGTGGAGGTGGAGCGCTGCTACTCGCACCTGGTGCGTCGAGGGCAGTTCCTACGGGTGAGCGAGAGGAGCGTCGACGGCCAGGGCACGACCCATTACGCCTTCAGCCACGCGCTGCACCAGAACGTGCTCTACCAGCGCTTGACCGTCGCCCGCCGAGTGCAGCTGCACCGCCGCATCGGCGAAGCCCTGGAGGCGACCCACGGTGGGCGACCGGAGGAAGTCACCGCCGCCCTGGCGACGCATTTCGAGCGTGGCAGGACCCACCGCAAGGCGGTGGAGTACCACGTTATGGCGGCTCAGCGCGCCATCCGTCAGTCGGCCTACCGCGAAGCCGTGCAGCACCTCAATCGTGGGCTCGATTTCATGAAGCTTCTACCCGACAACGACGAGTGTCGGGGCCAGGAGCTGGCCCTGCAAACTGCTCTGGGCAATGCCCTGGTTGCCACGCGGGGTTACGGCGTGGAGGAAGTCGGCCAGTCCTATACTCGTGCTTATGAGCTCAGCCGCCTGCTGGACCAACCGGCGGAGGAGCTGACCGCGGCTTGGGGCCTGGCCTTCTTCCGCGTCATGCGGGCCGAGTTCGAAGAAGCCAAAGCCTTGGGGCAGGAATGCCTACAGCGTGGCCAGGCGGCCGGCGATGGCGCACTCACGCTCATCGGGCACCGCATCCTGGGCATGACCTTGCACTACACTGGCGACCAGGTCGGCGCGCGTGAGCACCTGGAGCGGGATCTGGACTCGGAGCGGTCGCGGCTCGGTCGCGGCGCCGAGCTCGAGGAGCCGCTGGTGTATTGCCGCTCGCTGCTCGGCCTCGTCTTGTGGATCCTGGGCTATCCGGACCAGGCGCTCGAGCGATGTCACGAGGCCGCCAAGATGGCCCGTCGGATCAACCACCCGATGAGCCTCGCCGCGGCGCGCCACCAGTTGGGCATGGTGCATTACCTGCGGCGTGAGGTCGACGCCACCCGTCGCGAAGCCGAGGCTCTGTTGAAGATCGCCTCGGACCACGGATTTCCCCTGTGGACGGCCTGGGGCAACCTGCTCCAAGGCTGGGTGCGCTCGATCGACGAGCCCCTGGCTTCGGTGCCGCAGCTGTGCCAGGCGTTGGCCTCCTGGCGTGCCACCGGCGCCCGGGCGATGGTGCCGACCTACCTGGGGGTGATCGCCTCGGCCTTCGCCCGTGCCGGTGACATGAAAATGGGGCTCTCGACCTTGACCGAGGCGCTCGACGTGATCGATGAGTACGGTGAGCGGATCAACGAGGCCGAGGTGCTGCGCCTCAAGGGCAAGCTGTTGCAGGACCACCAGCCAGGTGAGGCCGAAGCCTGTTTCCGTCGCGCTGTGACCATCGCCCACGAGCAGCAGGCGCTGTCTTGGGAGCAGTGGGCCGCGATGAGCCTCAGCCGCCTGCTGACGACGCAGGGCGAATCACGCCAGGCTCAGGTCTTGATGAGCGAGGTCTACGACCGCTTCTCCGAGGGTTTCGAAACCAATGATTTGCGCAACGCCCGCGCTTTCTTGGAGGACATCGGACCCTCGGGAAGGCTACACGCTGTGCCTTGAGGCTCGATGGAGTCGTCTGAGTCGAGGGTAGCTGCCAGGATAACCGCTGTGTCAGGCAGTTCGGGGAGGGGATGTGCTTAAGCTAGACTCTGGATTGTGCCCCACGATGTGACCGCTTTACTTCAGGAATGGGTGGAGCAGAAGGAAGGTGCCCTCGATCGATTGCTGCCGATCGTGCTGCCCGAGCTGCGTCACCTGGCGCGTTCGTACCTGGCGCGTGAGGCCTCGCACCACACGCTGCAGCCGACGGAGGTCATCCACGAGGCTTTTCTCAAGCTGGTCCGGACGCGGATCGATGGCTTTGACAGCCGCGGTCACTTCTTCGCTTTGGCAGCTCGGTTGATCCGCGAGATCCTGGTGGACTACGCCCGGTCGCGCAAAAGGCGAAAGCGTGGTGGCGAACTCGACCACGTAGCGTTCGAGGACGCCACGGAACCTGCTGCCAGACCAGCGATCGACCTCGACATGGTGCTTGCTGTGGACGAAGGGCTGCAAGATCTACGGGCTTGGGATCCCCGTCAGAGCCGGGTGATCGAACTGCGATTCTTTGCCGGCCTGACGCTGCGCGAGATCGCTCAGACGATGGAGCTTTCTCTGGCGACTGTCGAGCGCCTGTGGAGCATCGGCCGCCGCCGGTTGGCCCGGACCCTCGAAGCGTCCGATCACGGTGCTGCGTCGGATCACGGTGCTGCGTCCGATCACGGTGCTGCTGCCGACCGTCGTGCGGCACCGGTCTGAGATGGGCGCGGGCCCGCCGCGGACCGCAGCCCGTGACGGGTCGATTCTGCATCTTGGCTCGGCTAGCAGCGTTCAATCAGCAGTTGCAGATTCCACAGTTGTCCGGGTCGGGATTCCCCGGCCAATCACCACGGCACCATTCACTTCTCGGCGGGCATGTGGGGCTCGCCTGGCATCCGAGCGCTTCACAGTCGAGCGCACCATTGTCCGGGCCGCTGGGGTTGCACAGACAGGCGGTCAACCGCTGGGGAGCGAAGACGACCGTCGGCAGGCCGATCCACGAGCCCACGCTGGCCTCGATGGCCAGTTGCTGTGAGCTGCTTGCCTGCGAGGTGCTCTGGGGTGCTACGGCGTTCTTATCGTCACCGGGTACCGGTGCCGATCGAGCCGCGAGTGGCTCGGCCTCGTGAGTGCTGCGAGCACCTGCGTCAGCCAGTGCGACTCCGGCTGCCAGTCCAAGGCAGAGCGTCAAACAGAGGGTGTTTCTCAACCGCATGGTTCTTCTTCCTTCCTGAAGTGGTTGGGCGAGAGCTCTCTTAGGCCAACGGCTCGTTGGCGGATTCCGAAAGGCATTCGAGAGCGGACTTACCTATGCCAGCGACAGGGCGTGGCAAAAGCCCTCAAAATTTGCGGTCTTCGAGTTAGCGCTCGAGCAAGCGGCGCAGCTGTGCCCTCATGAAACTCGTGCAGTAGCCCTGTTCCAGAACCCAGCGCATCTGGTCAGGCGTCAGATAGAAGGCACCCCGGATGGACCCCAGGCAGTTCGGGCTGCCGCATTGGCAGCGGAAGCCCTGGGCCAGCTCGACCTCCGAGCCCGGGTAGAAAAAGGTCACCGATTCGCCTTCGGCGATGTCACGCAGAGCGATGAACGACAGGGACTCGATGTCGAAGACCGTATTCGGTTCACAACTGTGATCCATGTAGTCGAGGAACTCGTTTTTGACGTGCCGATCGAAGTCCACCTGGATCGTGCGCCAAGTCCGTTGGCTCTGGATCTCGTCTTCCACGCATTGCGTGACCACATCGCCGGCAGTGATCGGTGCACTGGCAATGAGGTTGAGCTTGAGCCGGGGCGTAACCTCTGCCGACACCACGGTGACCTTACTCATGTCCGGCACCTCGCGAAGAAATTCGTTGCGTGAGACCCTTCGGTCAGACCGAGGAGTCGTTCGATCGGCCGTCCACTGGGATCGGAAGGGATCCCAGCAGTCCACTAGTGTCCTACGCGGGCTCTGGTGCCAAGAAGTGCCGCGGGGCCCACGTTCCGATCCATCGCTATTCTGGCAGACGCGGAGTTGCGACGCACGGGAAGTCCTTGGGTGACACCAAGGACTGCCGAGCAGCGCACCCGATGGCCCGATATCTAGCAGGACTTGACAAAGTCTTGCCGCGCTGCCGAGTCCCGGCACTGAAGCCGAGTCCTGTCACTAGAGCCGACTCCTGCTGGTAGCATGTCGGGATGAGCACACCCAGCGCAGCCAACACCGTGTCCCGTCGCCCCTTTGAGCGATTCCTTGCCTTCGTCGAGTGGCTCGGCAATCTCTTGCCGCACCCCGTTACCCTCTTCGCACTCTTTGCCCTGACCGTTGTATTGGTCTCAGCGATCACTGCGGCAGCGGGCCTCCAGGTCGAGGACCCGCGTCCCGGCTACGAAGGTCAGGTGCTCACCGTCAGCAGCCTGATGACCGGAGAGGGCGTTCGCTGGATCAGCCAGAACCTGGTCACGAACTTCACTGGCTTTGTGCCCCTCGGCACGGTGCTGGTTGCTCTGCTCGGCGTCGGCGTAGCCGAAAAGTCGGGCTTGCTCACCACCGCGGTCCGCGCCCTGGTGCTCGGTGCCCCCAAGAACCAGGTCACCCTGATCGTCGTCTTTGCCGGGGTGGTAAGTAATACGGCGAGCGAGATGGGCTATGTCGTGCTCATTCCCCTCGCTATGGCGATTTTTCATTCCCTCGGACGCCACCCGCTCGCCGGAATGGCCGCAGCCTTTGCCGGCGTTTCGGGGGGTTACTCGGCCAATCTGCTCATCGGCACGGTCGACCCGCTGCTCGCCGGCATCACCGAAGAGTCGGCCCGCCTCATTGCCCCCGGGTATGAGGTCCACCCGGCGGTCAACTGGTACTTCATGATCGCCAGCACTTTCCTGGTCACCGCGATTGGCTGGTTCGTCACCACCAAGGTCGTCGAGCCGCGTCTGGGTGATTACGACGAGGCCGAGGCTTCTGAAGATCTCGGCGAATCCACCACCATGGAGAAGGTAACGCCAAGGGAGCGTAAAGGCCTGAAGCTAGCCGGCCTCGGTGTCGCCTTGGTCACGCTCGGCATTCTCTTCGTCGCCGGCCCTAGTTTGCCGGGATCGGGCCTGTTCAGCTGGCTTCCCGGCTGGGGCGTGCTGCGCAACCCAGACCTGACGGCGACCGGCCCCGAAGCCTTTCGCCCGCTGCTGCGCAGCGTCGTACCCCTGATCGTTGTGTTCTTCGTGGTCCC
>JBCCGX010000716.1:0-5407 GCA_039029035.1 Acidobacteriota bacterium
AATCTCTTTCAGGCAGGGCTGGCACCAGGTGGCCCAGAAGTTGAGTACCGTTGGCTCGCCAGCCAGGGACGCGCTGGCCACCGTCTCACCGGCCAGGGACGGCAGGGAGAACTCGGGCATCTGGTTGCCGACGCGCATGCGCGGCGGGGGCTCGGCAGAGCAGGCAGTGAGGACTAGGGCGAGAATCGGCACCAAACACCCCATTCGCCGCACCCGGGATTGAAATCCCGGGCTACGGTCTGCCGCCCCGCTGGGGCGAAGAGAGCCCCGGACGGGCGCCGGTTCGTCGCCCCAGAAGGGCGCCAGTTCGTCGACTGGGGTTTCAACCCCAGGTAAATCGCAGCTCGCGGCTGGCCTCAGGTAACCAGCCCGTTCGTCTATCGTCGTGCTCAAGCCACCTTCTCCTTCATCGCGGCCTTCTCCTCGTCGTCGAAAATCGAGCCCCACCAGATGGATTTGCGACGCCGCAGCATCTCGGCGATGGCGTCTTCCATGCGCTGGCGTACCTGCTGGCTGATCGCCCGCACCGTCGCCCGATCGGCCGCCGCCTCAGGCGGGTAGTCGTCGACCGGGATCGGCTCCAAAAACCAGGTATGCCACTTGGAAGGCAAGGGGATGCTGCCCATGGTCGGGGTAATGGGGAAAAACGGCCACTCACTGTAGCGCTTCCACCACGGCCAGTCGATACGGCCGAGGATGGGAAAGATCTCGGCCGAGCCAACGGTGACATAGGGGATGATCGGCGCTCGGTGGCGCAAGGCGATCTTGACGTACTCGTCGCGACCGAACTTGCCCAGCTTGTAAGCGTCCTTGTACATCGTGAAGGCGCCGCGGATGCCCTCGGGGAAGATCGCCAGGAGGCCTTCGCGCTCGAGGATCTTTTCGGCGTTTTCCTGACAGGCGTGCACCCCACCGCACTTGACCATATAGGGCGCTAGGAAGGGGAACTTCACTAGCGTCGGATGGATCAAATAACGCGGGTAGCGACCCAACTCGCGCACCAGGAGATGGAAGGTCATCACCCCATCCCACGGCTGGTGCCCGCGATGCACCCCGGCGAGCACCCCGCGCCCGCGCAACGGCACGTGCTCCAACCCGTTCCACTCGACGCGCCAGTAGACGTCGTGCATGAAGCGAAGCAACGATCGTCCGAGGCGGGCGACGTAGTCTTTGTCCATACCAAAGTCGTCGTACTCCGCCGGCGCAGCCGGCCTCTCGCTGCGCCTCGGTGCCAGCTCAGAGACAGCTTCAGCGCTCGACCGGCGTGGCACGAAGCCCAGGTCGCGCTCGATCTTGTCGCCCGAGACGGTCCACGGATAGCGTAGGTAGTCGAGCTGATCGGCTGGTGCAGCGCGCTGGGTCGGAGCGAGCTTGCGCCCCAACTGCTGCAGGCCATAGGGCACAGGCAAGCGCCACGGCCGGGCAGCGCGCAACGCCTGGCGCAACGGCATCACACCGCGCGGTGTCACATGGTAGACCTCGTTGTGCCGCCCGTCAGCTGGCACTCCGTGAGCCACCACGGCAGCCACTGCCCGCGCCAGATCTTCGGTGCTGAGCAACTGCAGCGACGGATCGAAACCGGCCGGAGGGAAAGCCATGCGAGCGCGCAGCAAACGACTGAAGAAGTCGTTGCCATCAGCCGTCGGGACGGCGGCCGAGCGCAGGATCGTCAGCCCGACGCTCGACTCCTGCAGGGTCTTGCGGGCCAGGCGCTCGAGGTCGAGCCACCCCTGTGCCACCGTGTTGCCTCGTCGCCGAGACGCCAGCCTATCCTCGGACACATGGCCGGCATGGTGGGCACTGGGTTCGTGCACCGCGGCTGAGGCTACCAGCACCAGGTGCTCGATGCCGGCGGCCAACGCTTGGGCGAAGACCCGCTCGGCCGCCGGTAGATCAGGCCGCCCATCGAGGCCGATCCCCGCCAACGCGGCGTACACCAGCGTGCGCCGCTCGGCGCCTTCCTCGCCGGCCGCGAGCCCG
Organism: Acidobacteriota bacterium; assembly: GCA_039029035.1. Classification (GTDB taxonomy): domain Bacteria; phylum Acidobacteriota; class Thermoanaerobaculia; order Multivoradales; family J023; genus JAAELT01. Next base: position 1,981 of record JBCCGX010000716.1, read on the forward strand.
GCCAGACCGTCCTCGCTGGGTGCCAAGGTCGAGCAGCCGCCGGACACCTCGCCGAGACCCGCCGAGAGGCTCTCGGTGAGCGCCCCGGCGCTGCCGACGACTACGACCTCGGCCACTTCACCCTCCGATCGCGCCTGCCACCGTGCTGTCAGCCGCCCCGGCGTCCTCGGCGACGACGGCCTCGGTCGCCAGGGCGACGACCTCACCCGTCTCGGCGACTTGCAAGAGGCGATTGACCTCGACGTCCGCACCGTCGAGACGCACCACCTCGCCACTCGGCCAGGTGATCTCCACCGCGTCGACATGCTCCGCCTGGCCCAGCCCGAAGTGCAAGGGATAGGCCGACTGGGCGGCGTAACCGGAGCCCGCTTCGACCCAGCGAGTCAGAGTGCGATGGCCGAAAGTCAGGGCGACCTTGGCACCGACAGCGTCCCGGTTGCTGGTGCTGCCGACCAGGGCCAGCTGCAGCCAATTGCCGGCGTCGGCGATGCGGTTCAGATAAAGGGTCGGCCGGGAGTTGTTGTTGTTGATCGCCAGGTCGAGGCGTCCGTCGCCGTTGAAGTCGGCGGTGGCGACGCCGCGGCCGTCGAGCAGTCCATCGGCCCCGGAGGGGCGGGCGACATCGACGAAGCGACCGTCACCGACGTTGGAGAAGAGGCAGTTGTTCTCGTATCCGTTCCAGGAGTTGTTGCCAACGAAATCGTGGCTGAAAAAGAGACCTTGCTTGTATTGATTGACGTGTGCGACCGCACCGTTGGTGAAGGGCAGTCACAAATCTGTCCCTGGCGTGTTACTTATCCAGCCGTTGGCGGCATAGAGGTCCAGGTCGGTGTCGTTGTCGACGTCGAAGAAGTTGACGCTCCAGCCCCAGCCGGCGCGGCGCGTCTCGCTGCCGTTGAGCTCTTCGAAGGCGACACCCCCGTCGGCCGAAGCGCTGCGATTGGCGAACAGCGAGTTGCCCTCACCGATCTGCTGGCCGAGCTCGATCCAATCGTTGCCTACCAGGCGGTAGAGATCCCAGTACTCGAAGAAGTCGGCGAACAGCCACTTCGATCGCATGACGTTGCGGATGTACTGGCCAACGGTCATGTCCTCGCCAAACCAGCGCTGGTTGGAGTTGATGTTGGAGGTGTAGAGGTCGACCCAGCCGTCGTCGTTGAAATCGCCGAAGGTGAGCCCCATGCCGCCGGAGAAATCCAGCACTCCGGCCTGTTTGGCGATCTCAGAGAACGTACCATCCTGGTTGTTGCGGTAGAGGTTCTTACGACCGAAGTCGTTGGCCACCGCCAAATCGGACCAGCCGTCACCATCGACGTCGCCGACCGCCACCGCCAAGGTCCAGCCAACATCGCCGGTGCCGCTGGCCTCGGTGACGTCGACGAAACCTTTGCCACCGTCGTTGCGGAACAGGCGATTGGGCTGGCCGTTCTGGGCGTAGAACGGCAGTCGCGGCAGGGCCTCGAAGGCGTTGCCGTTGATCCCTAGGTAGAGATCGAGGTAGCCGTCGCGGTCGAAGTCGAGCAGGGTCGCCGAGGTCGAGGGCACAACGACACCGAGCCCCATCTCGGCGCTCTTGTCAGTGAAGGAGCCCTGGCCGTCGTTCTCGAAGTACATGCTCGGCGTCAGGTAGCGGCCGAGGAAAAGATCGCGATCGCCGTCGTTGTCGAAGTCGGCGAAGAGGCCAGTGTGGGTGCGGCCGATGCCGTCGAGCCCGGCCGCGGCGGTGGTGTCTTCGAACCGGACCCCGCCCTCTTCCGACGTTTCGACATTGCGGTACAGGCGAATCCTCCGACCGTCGAGAAACAGCAGGTCGGGGCGCCCGTCCTGGTCGTAATCCGCCGCCGAGACACCACCCGAGGCGTGCTGGATGACACCGAACTTGAGATCATCGCGGTAGGTTTCGATGTGCAGATTGGGATCCCGCTGATGCTCGAAGTCGATGCCCACCGACGCCGGCTCCGTATCCACCAGACCGCCGCGGTCGCCCGCCACGCGCACGCCGTGGACGAGCTCGTCGCGAACGATCTTCCAGTCGTAGGCGGTGCCATCCGTCGCCTCGTTGGCCAGGTGCCAGCGCACGATGTGGCGATCCTGGAACGCCCGGTCGTCGAGATCGGTGCCATCGGCAATCAGCTTGGCGGTGAGCACCGCCGATCGCTCGAGCTCCATGGTCTCGATCAGGTCGATCTTGCAGATCGTCCGGTCGAGGGTCTTGAAGGTGGCGAGGTAGTCGGCCGTCTCGGCACTCAGGTCGTCGAGGTCGTAGTCCAAACCGTCTTCGGCCTGGCGACGCACCACGGCGACGCCCGTCTCCGGCACCTCCTCGGCCCAGGTCCAGCGACCGCGGCCCGACGAGTCGTACCTCGGGCTGTAGGCGGTGGTGATCTTCGCCGGGTCGCTGCCCGCGAACGCCGCCTCCCAGCCCTTGCAGTAGGCGCTCAAGAAGTTGTTGATCGTCTTGCCGCTGTTGTAGAAGCGTGCGTGCTCCGCGTCCTGCTCGGCCAGGCCGTGCAGGGTCAGCGGCACCGCGACCAGGAGCACGAGGAATGGAACGATGATGATCCAGGAAACTTTCTGTCGCGTAGTCATGAAACCCTCTCGAGATTCGACGAGTTACAGTCCTTAATCAGTCCAGTCTTCAATCAGTCTCAGTCGGTCGAAAAACTTGCTCCGTCTAACCAGATCCGACTCAAGCCATTGCTGCGGCCACCTGCCGCAGCCGCTCGTCGCGCCTGCCGCCGGCCAGGCCCAGCAGCGCCTCGGCGTCCACCGGCGCTCGCCGCTGACCGCCCGCCACCGCCGCGGCGACATGCTGCGCCGAGACGATTACCGGCGTGATGCCGCCACCCGGCCGCGTCCAATGGCCGACCAGGTAGAGGTTCTCCACCGGGCCGGTGATGTCGGGTCGGGCGTCGCCAAGCTGATCCGGTGACATCTCCCAGCCAAGCATCGAGCCCGCCTGGTTGAGTGTGAAGCGTTTGGCGGTCTTGGCCGAGGCGCTGGAATGGACGACGATGTGATCTTCGATGCCGGGAATGACCTGACCCAGGTGGCCGAGCACGTAGTCCTCGATCTCTTTCTTGTGCGCCGGCCAGTCCTCGACCCCGGCATAGTCCATCTCGAGCACCTTCTGCAGGATGATGATCTGTCCGCCAGCTGGCGCCATGCTGGGCTCATAGAGCGTCGGAGCGAACACCTTGCAGCGCAGGCCGCCGCGCCCGACCCGGTCGGGATCCCACAGGTTCCAGTAATACCCCTGGATCTCGTCGATCACTTCCGCCGGCACGTCGCGCAGGCCGATGTGGACCAGAAAACAGGGGAAGCTCGGTCGCAGGCGCCGCACAGAGCGCAGGTAGGCGGGGTCGATGTGCTGCTCGCCGACCATCTTCTCGAGTGTCAGGCGAAGGTCGGCGTTGGAGATCACCGT
>JBCCGX010000717.1:0-5397 GCA_039029035.1 Acidobacteriota bacterium
ATGGCTAGGGAGCACGAGGGGCAATCCTGGGAAAGCCATCAAGGCGGCTACGACCAGCCATCCTCGTGCTCCAACGTCTACCCCTATTTATAGACCCATCCTGGGGTTTGAACCCCAGGCTCGATGGCGAGTGCGCTTATACTGGCGTCGATCCAAAGGATCGACGCCAATGGATGCCGAGAAGACCTCCGAGCCACTCCGAATCGCCCTGATCGACGACGACAGGGTGCTGCGCGACGGCCTCGCCATGTTGATCGACGGCACGCCGGGGTATCGCTGCGTTGGCTCGTGGTCGACGGTCGAGTCGGCCCTGCGCGCCAGTCCGGCGTTGGCGCCGCAGGTCATGCTGCTCGACGTCCAGCTGCCTGGCGCTTCCGGCCCCGAGGGCGTGCCGCGGCTCCTCGAGCACTTCCCGGGCCTCGCTATCCTGATGCTTACCGTGTTCGAGGATCAGGACCAGATCTTCCTCTCGCTATGCAACGGCGCCAGCGGCTACCTGCTCAAGAACACGCCACCAGCCAGGATCCTCGAAGCCCTGGCCGAGGCCGACCAGGGGGGTGCCCCCATGTCGCCGGCGATCGCTAGCAAGGTCGTCCACCTGTTTCGCAAGGTGGCTCCACCGCCGGTGGTCGAGCACGATTTGACGCCGCAAGAGGTCCGCGCCCTGGCGCAGTTCGCCAAGGGCTGCTCCTACAAAGAGGCGGGCAAAGAGCTCGGGGTGAGCGTCAACACGGTGCGCAACTACATCCGCTCGATCTACGACAAGTTGCACGTCCATTCGAAGTCCGAGGCGGTGAGCAAGGCCCTGCGGACCGGCATTCTCTGATCGGGGTATCATCGTCGAACCGGAAAGTTAGCCCTGAATTCGCCCGCCGAAGCGCAGCCGCGGCCAAACCCTCGGGCTTCGCCTTGCGTATAGCGGGCAACCGCCAGGCATTCCCCTGCCCACTCCAGTGCACCCACGCCCCCTGCGGCGTAGACCCGATTCCCAAGGAGCCTCCCATGAAGCACGTCCCGGTGCTGCGCTCGGCAGCCATCCTCACCCTGTTGCTCGCAGGTCTCTCTCAGCCAGTGTTGGCCGAGCCGAACCGCGCTGCCGCGACCACCGACAGCCAGCGCTCTGAGGGCGGTCACTTGGCAGCGCAGCAAATCAGTGCCGATGTCCTGGCGGCCATGGATCCGAAGACCGAAGCCTGTACGGACTTCTACCGCTATGCTTGCGGCGGCTGGCTCGATTCCACCGAGCTGCCGTCGGATCAGACCCGCTGGGGGCGCAGCTTCTCGACCATCCAGGAGCGCAATCGCGAGATTGTCCGCGAGATCCTGGAGACGGCTGCGGCGGATCCGGGAGACCAGCCCGAGCGTCGTCTGATCGGTCATTACTACGCCTCGTGCATGGACACCGAGGCGATCGAAAAAGCGGCGGCGAAGCCACTGGCCCCGATGCTGGAGGAAATCGCTCGGGTCGACGACACAGCGTCCTTGATGCAGCTCGCGGGGAAGTTCCACCGCCACTTCGTCGGTGTCTTCTTCCAGATGGGCGTGCTGCCCGACTTCAAGGATCCCGACCTCAACATCGCTTTTCTCTTCCAAGGCGGGCTGGGGATGCCGGACCGGGACTACTACGTCTCCGACGACGAGACCAAGCGTCAACTGCTCGGCGACTACGAGAAGCATGTCGCCCGCATGTTGGAGCTGCTCGGCGAGAGCGCTGAAGAGGCGGCGGCCCACGCGAGTGCAGTGGTTGCCTTCGAGACTCGCCTGGCCGAGGCCTCCCGGCCTCGTGCAGCCTTGCGGGTGATCGAGAAGCTGTACAACAAGCTCGACATCGGCGGTTTGCGCGAGCTGACGCCAAAGCTGCCTTGGGATGCCTACCTCGGTGCCACCGGCTATCCCGATGTGGCCGATATCAGCGTCGCCACGCCCGAGTTTTTCGAGGCGCTCGAGGAAGCGCTGCTCGACACCGATCCGGCGGTACTCAAGACCTACCTGCGCTGGCATCTGGTCAACGCCGCCGCCGACGTTCTGTCGGACGATTTTGTCAACGCCCACTTCGAGTTCTATGGCCAGAAGCTCCAGGGTCAGAAAGAGATCCAACCACGCTGGAAGCGCTGTGTCGCGGCCACCGAGCAGGCTTTGGGCGAAGCGGCCGGCAAGCTCTATGTCGAGCGTCAATTCGCCGGCTCGAGCAAGGATGTGGCGCTCGAGATGATCGATGACATCGAATCGGCCTTCGAGAAGGCCTTGCCGGATCTGTCGTGGATGGACGATGTCACGCGCCGCCGGGCGGTGGAGAAAGCCAAGGCGGTCGGCAACAAGATCGGCTATCCCGACGAATGGCGCGACTATTCGTCGATGCAGATCGAGTCGGACGACTTCTTCGCCAACGTCATGGCTGCCCAGAGCTTCGAGTACGACCGCACTGCGCGTAAGATCGGCCAGGCTGTCGACCCGGACGAATGGCGGATGAACCCGCAGATGGTCAACGCCTACTACAGCCCGTTGCAGAACGAGATCGTCTTCCCCGCCGGCATCCTGCAGCCGCCGTTCTTCCACAAGGACTTCCCAGCCGCGATGAATTATGGTGCCATCGGCGCTGTGATGGGCCATGAGCTGAGCCATGGCTTCGACGATCAAGGGCGCAAGTTCGATCCCATGGGTGAGCTGCGCGAGTGGTGGGAGCCCGAGGCCAGCGAGCGGTTCCAGAAGCAGGCGCAGTGTGTCGACGATCTCTATTCGAGCTACGAGGTCGAGCCCGGCGCCAACGTCAACGGCAAGCTCACTCTGGGCGAGAACATTGCCGATATCGGTGGCGTCAAACAGGCCTACGCGGCCTACAAGTTCTGGGAGAGTCGCCATGGTAAGCCGGAGTCGACCGTCGAAGGTCTGACCAACGAGCAGCTTTTCTTCGTCGCCTATGGCCAGGTCTGGTGCTCCCTCAACACCCCGGAGCAGGCCCGCTTGCGCCTGACCACCGATTCCCACTCGCCGTCCCGTTTCCGCGTCAATGGCCCGGTGAGCAACAACGCGGCCTTCGCCGAAGCCTTCGGCTGTGCCGAGGGCACACCGATGAACCCGAAGCAGGTCTGCGAAGTCTGGTAGACGTTAGAGATACCCGAGCGCGGTCAGGGCCTCTCTCGAGGCCTCGTCGATACCACTGACCTGCTCCTCCGAGGCTCGGCGGCGCAGCACCTTGTCGAGCCCTTCGAGCATCGTCTCAGAATCGACCGGGCAGGGCTCCGGCGACCAGCCCGATGCCTCGAGCCGGGCGCACTCGCCGTGGCCCGGCCAGACGATCTGGCGGAAGTGCGGTCGTTGGACTCGGTAGAGATGTTTGGCGACCAGGCGCGGCGGCTCCAACGGGTGGATCAGCGAAGCGTGTTCCTCCGACAGCACCAGGCGATGGCGTTGCGCGCTGCGCAGATCGAGGGGCCGCAGCGCCGCATCCGGCAGCCCCGTGTGTGCCCCGTTTGCTGACTGTGAGCCCTCGGCAGGGTCGGTTTCAGCAACCGCCTCGCCCAGGCCGGCCTGCAGTAGCGTGGGGAAGAGGTCGATCAGCGAGACCAGGCGCTGGGACCGCTCACCGGTCGTCTGAAAGGGCCATTTAACCAGCAGTGGCACACGAACGAGCTCGTCCGCCAGACGGTAGGAATGGCCGACAAACCAGCCGTCTTCACCCAACAGCTCGCCGTGATCGGCGGTGATGACGATCAGGGCACGGTCGTAGAGCTCCAGGGCGCGCAAGCGATCGAGCAGCAGGCCGAGCTGCTCGTCCATGTAGGCCACCTCGGCAGCGTATGCGGCGCGCAGATAGTCCTGCGCCGCACGCCCGAGGGTTTCTTCTCCGACGTAGATCCGCCGCCAGGCACCGGCTTCGCCGTCGAAGGCCGCTTGCCACTCGGGGAGCTGACGGAGACCGGTCTCGTGCTCGGTCAAGCCATAGTGCTGGCCGTAGGGAGCGGGCGGTGCGTAGCGCCAATGCGGATCAAAGAAGTTGACGAAAAGAAAGAAGGGCCGGCTGCCGGCCTGGGACAAGAAAGCCTCCGCCGCGGCCCGCAGCCTGTCGCCCCGGGTCTCGAAGCTCTCGGGATCGTGGTAGCGATCGAAGCCACGCGCGATGCCGAAATGGTTGGCACACATGTAGCCGCCGGCATAGCCGGCAGTGAAGTAGCCGGCCTGGCGCAGGCGCGAGGCCAAGGTCGGATGCTCGGCCCGCAGGGTCGCATCGGTGACCCCGGCCCCGTGATGGGAGGGATAGAGCCCGGTGAACATCGAGGCGTGGGCGGCGAGGGTCCACGGGGCGGTGGAATAGGCTGTGTCGTAGACCGTCGCATCGCGAGCGAAGCGCGCCAGGGCTGGGGTGGCCTCGGGTGCCGCGCCGTAGGGCGAGAGGACGTCGGCGCGGGTCGAGTCGAGGGTGATCAGGATGATCGGCGTGCGCTCGTCCTGGGTCGAAAAGGCGGAGGGCTCACCGAGCAGCACGAGACCTTCGGCCGCACCGTCCACGGTGAATTTGACCGGCCCGGGCTCCTCGGTGAGCTCGGTGGCGAAGTGGTGCTCCGCCTTGCCGGCGAGATCTGCACTCATCGTTTCACGGCCCACCCGAAGCTCGACCCGAGCGGGGCTCGACGAGAGGTTGACGCCGGTAAGACTGAACCGATCGGGCTGGCCGGGACCGAGGTCGATGGCGCCGGACTGCGGGCCGACGGCGAGGATGCCGCGGCGCTTCACCTTGCCGACCCCGGTGGCGCCGAGCTCGAGATGCTCGGCGATCTTGCGCAGGCCATCGTGGCGCTCGGGGGTGAGACGCCGGTTTGCCCCGCGTCGCAGCTCGATCGCGGCAAAGCGGCTCCAGCGCGACAGCTTCTCCCACGGCTCGCGGCTCGGCTGGCGACGGATCTTCAGCTCGTGCACACCGGCCGTCGCCAGGGACTCGGGGACGACGAAGCTGGTGGGGCTCGAGCTGTCGATCCAGGTGCCGTCCCAGTCGATCTCGAACCACTGCCGGGCGGTGTCGTCGACCGGCTCCAGATGGATCTCGAGCGGCCCGGGCGATCCACGGCCGATGTGGACTCGCAACGCGGCAAAATCCCGAAAACGCCAACAGCTACAGGCTTCCTCGATCTCCCATCGGCGCCCGATGCCGGCTTCGAGCGGCGCGGCACTGAGCAGTACGCTGTCGCCGGCGAGCTCGATCGCGCCGTCTGCAGCGCCTGGTACTCCTGAGGTCTCGCCTGGTTGACAGCCGAGGAGGAACCCAACGGCTAAGACCAAGATCGAGAGGGCGAGCCGTGGCATGGAGTGACCTTAATGTCCCGGCAAGGGAGTATCAAGTGAGCAGAGTAGGCCGACATCAGGTGGCTCGCCTCAACTGTCGGGTAGAGCGAGCGCGGTGGC
>JBCCGX010000718.1:0-5393 GCA_039029035.1 Acidobacteriota bacterium
CGACGGCTTCGCCGAAGTCGCCCTGATGCTCTCCGAGTACCGCAAGCTCGATCCTGGCCCGATCGAAGAGTGGATCTTCTTCGACCACCCCAGCGGCCGCGCTCGGATCGAGATGGCCATGCAGTGGAAGGCGGAGAATCTCGACCCAGGGCCTTGAGGGTCCAAGGCCCAAGCCTCGCCCGAGCGTCCAGCCTGGGGGACAGGCTGAGCGCTCGAGAGGACACGGAGCGCCTAGGGGCTAAGAAGACGGCAGGAGCCGTCAGGGGCGGTGGCTAGGAGCCGTCGCCCGACTCGGCGGGCCTTTCCTTGGGCTCGAAGTAGATCGACCGCCCCAGAGCCTTGACGTAGTAGAGCCCCTCGACCCCGGCGCGCCGGAAGCCGCGCAGCTGATTGAGCTTCGAATCGAGGTTGTCGATCAGGTGCAGCACAAAGGCCTCGGGCGTGGACGGCTCGATCGGGCTGCCGTACTCCCGTCGGCCGTGGTGCGAAACGACCAGGTGCTCCAGGTGCAGGCGCAGGTTCTGTGGGATCTTCTCGTCATCCGAGGCAGCCGATTGATCCACCGCGTCACAGCATTCGCGCAGCATCTCCAGGCCGATGACGATGTGGCCAACGAGCTGCCCTTCCAGGGTGTAGTCGTTGGTCGGCATCGGCCCGATCTCGCGCAGCTTGCCGAGATCGTGGAAGTAGATGCTGAGCAAGATGAGATCGCGGTCGATCTCCGGATAGTGCTCGCACAGGCTCACCCCTACTTCCGCCATCTTCACCACGTGCTCCAGCAGGCCGCCGCGATAGGCATGGTGAATGCTCTTGGCCGCCGGGTGCTCGCGCAGCCCTTCGCCGAAGCGCTTCTGCGCTTCCTCCGCCAGGCGACGCAGGGAAGGGCGCCCGATAGCGCCGGGGATCAGCGCTGCGAGGCGACGCACCAGATCGTCGATATCTTCCGGCGTCGTCGGAATCAGCAGCCCTGGATCGAAGCCCTTTTCGCGGTCGGCGTCGTTGACGCCTCGGCAATAGTCGATATTGAGCTGGACCTGTTCGCGATACAGGCGAACCGTACCTTTGAATGCGACGAAATCCTTCTCGGAATAGTGCCCTTTGATCGCCGGGCTGTCCGGCCAGATCTTGCCCGGAACACTACCGCTCGAGTCGGTCATCTCGATATCGATGTAGTCGCGCCCGTTGCGATCCTGACGTACGTCTTTGCGACTCATCAGGGCATAGCCCTGCACGAAGTCGCCATCCCCCCAGCTCGAGATCGGTTCGTTAATGCGTACCACGCCCATTGAGGTCTCCCCAATCGAATGAATCGCTCCATCGACTCCGGCCGTAAGACTGGGCGATGTGGATTGGTGCTTGGATCGGTTCAGCTAGTATAGAAGGCCGCCTCCTCCGCCGCCACTCTACAGGCCTAAGACCCTCACCGCCCAAGGGAATGACGAGAGGCGACAAACGCACAGCCTCGGCATGATCATGCCTGTGGCATCCTCTATGCAACAAAGGCCGCACATGCGACGAATTCAACCAGCCTCGCGACGCACCTTATTCCTCGTCCTGTTCCTCGTGGTCTTCACTCCGGCCGTGTCTGGCACTTTCAGCAAGGTGCCCTACGATCTGCCGCTGTTGTGGCCCGAAGAGCAGCGTTCGTTCCTACAAGACGGCCCGGGTCTCCTGCTCTCCTCGGCCCAGATCGAAGCGATCGTCGATCAGGACGCGATCGGTCGCGAGGAGTTCATCGTCCGCTTTCTGGACAAGGACCCGATCCCGGAAACGGAAGAGAACGAGCTTTTGGAGGGCGTTCGCCTGCGCCGCGAGCTGGTCGCCGAAGAGTTCGTCTCCTATCTCGATGTGCGCGCCAAACTGCTCTTCCTGCGCGGTGTGCCCGACGTCCGCACGGTGGTCGATTGCGCCGAGACCTTCAATCCGCTCGAGATCTGGAGCTACCGTGCGCCCGAGGACGACGAGGCCACAGACCTGAGCCGCAAGCTGATCCCGTCACTGGTCGAGCGCCAGGCGCAGACGCTGGAGGACGCCGAGAGGCAACAAGCTGAGATCGAGCGCCAGCGGCGGCTCGACCGCGCCGGCGTTGCGAGTAACAGCTATCGGCGCAATCCGCGCCTTCCGACCCGGCCGGGTTATGACTACACCCCCGAGCAACTGGCCCAGAAGTTCGCCCTCGAAAAGCACCACCACCTGGTGGTCTACCGGCCGAAGAGCGGTGAGCCCTACACGCTCTGGCTGCCGATCGATTCCAAACGTGGCCTCTACAACCCCGAGATGGAGTACTGGCTGGAGCAATGGGAAGAGCTACGCCGGGCGATCCGCGGCGGTCGCCGATTCGATCGCACGATCTGTGACTATTCGGCGGTCGTCGACATGGTGACCGGCGTCGACGGTCTCTTCGGCTTCCAGCCCAATCGACCCCAGAACGCCGATCTGCAGGCCTTTCTGCAGCCGCCGGACGACCTCGCCGCATGGGCGCGGGCGGCGGCGCAAACGCCGATCAACGACATCCCTCGTCTCGAAGCGGGCGCCCTGGAGCTTCAGTTTCCGGAGATGGACGGCCTGCGCATGGTCACCCGAGGCGTGGTGACCCTGCCGCCGGAGGTCGAGCTCGAGACCTTCGAAGAGGGCGAGAGCAGCGAGATCCGGCTCAAGATCGAAGGCACCGTCGAGCGCGATGGCAAGGTCTTCGACGATTTCCGCGTGCGCTACCAGCTGCCGGCGCCCGAAGAGGGCACCAAGCTACCCATCGCCCTGGTCTTCGACCGCAAGCTGCGGACGGGCCAGGAGTTCTTGATGCGAGCCAAGGTGATCGAAGAGGTGTCGGGCAAGGAGCTCGTCCTGAGCCGCGGCTTCAAGGTGCCGAGCAACCCGATCCCGGTTGACACACCGCCGGTGCCGGAAGAGCGCATCGTGGCGCTCGGAACGGATCTGAGCAAGAAGCGCATCGCGGGCTACGACAGCTTGATCCTGGTGCCGCCGGAGTCCGATGTGGTCTTCGGCCTGTGGCGCGCCGAGGCCCTGGTCACCGGGGCGCGTATCGCCAAGGTCGCCTTCTTCCTCGACGATCAGGTCCAGCTCACGCGTCGCCGGCCGCCCTTCACCGCCGAGTTGCGGCTCAGCGAGTTCCCCACCGAGCAGACGATCAAGGTCGAGGGCTACGACGAGGAAGGCGAGGTCGTGGCGTCCGACGAGGTGGTGGTCAATCAGCCGCGCGGCGAGCTGCGAGTGCGCATTTTGGAGCCGGCTCGCGGGCTCGCCACCCAAGGCGCGGTCAAGGCCCGGGCCGAGGTCGTGGTGCCGGAAGAGAAGCGTGTCACCCTGGTCGAGTTCCGCATCAACGACGAGATCCAGCAAACGGTCGAGAAGCCGCCCTGGGAGGCCCAGGTCGACGTGCCGGTGGGCGAAGAGCTGGTTTACCTGACGGTCGTCGCCGAGCTCAACGACGGCGCCCGGGCCGAGGATGTTCGCTTTCTCGTCGCGCCCGACTACATCGAGGAGGTCGACGTCAATCTGATCGAGCTCTACACCACGGTCACCGACAAGAGCGGGCTCTTGATCCGTGGCCTGGAGCGCGAGGAGTTCGAGATCTGGGAAGACGGCCGGCCGCAGGAGATCGCCAAGTTCGAGCTGGTGGAGGATCTGCCCCTGACTCTGGGCATCGCCATCGACACCTCGGGCTCGATGTTCGAATCCCTGGGGGAGGCGAAACGGGCGGTCACCGGTTTTCTCGAGAGCATCATCACCCCGCGGGACCGCTGTTTCGCTCTGGCCTTTGCCGACAAACCGGCGTTGATCATGGAGCGCACGTCGGATCCGGGTGCGGTGTCCGAGGTGTTGACCGAGCTCGTGGCCGACGGCTCGACCTCGCTGCACGACGCGATCGTGACCGGTCTCTACTACTTCCGCGGCATCCGTGGTCGCCGTGCCCTGGTGCTGCTCTCCGATGGCGAAGACACCTCGAGCTCCCTCGAGTTCGAGGAGTCCCTGGAGTACGCCAAGCGCAGTGGTGTCTCGGTGTTCACCATCGGCCTGAGGATCGGCAAATCCGATATCAGCGTGCGGCGCAAGCTCGAGAAGCTGGCCGGGGAGACCGGCGGCCGAACCTTCTACATCCGCGAGGCGACCGAGCTGAGCCAGGTCTACGACGAGATCGAGCGCGAGCTGCGCAGCCAATACCTCGTCGCCTACAGCTCCGATCAGCAGGGCGAGACGGGCCAGTACCACGAGATCGAGGTCAAAGTGCGGAAAGGTAAATTGAAGGCGCGGACGATTCGCGGTTACTATTCCTAGGTGATTGACCGCATCCTTCACCGTCGTTTCGACGTCCACGGCAATGCCAGCGCCAGCGCCACACCAGGCGCGCGGCCCTGGCGCCGGTCGCGCGCCGCCGTGTGCGCCCTCGCTGCCCTGGCAGTGGTGGCGGCCAGCCACTCCGCTGCCAAGCCGCGCAAGTCACAGGTCGAGCTCAAGTTCGTCAACGGGGTCTACCAGAATCTGCAAGCCGACCCCGAGCCGATTCGCCAGGGGCCGCTGACGATCAAGGTCTCCTCGCCCGAGCACGAGCTGACGGTGCACGGCAATCGACTGCATCTGGAGCGCAATGACGACGGCACCATCGACGCTTCGATGGAGGTCGATTTCGAGGGCGAAGGGCACCTGATCGCGGATATCTCGGGCTTCGGACGCTTCGAAGACAACGTCGCGGCGGCCCGACAGACAGTCCAGGCGGCCGGCGTCGTGCGGCTCGAGTCGGTTCGCGGGGGCTTTCTCTTCACCGTCGTCGAGGCCGAGCCCTCGGTTTCACTGGAGATCGAGAGCGGCCTGGCGCGCCAGGTCGTCGGCGCCTGCCGCACCGCGTCGGCGATCCCCCTCCTGCGCCTGCCCTGCGACAGCCTCGACAAGTCTTTGACGTCGATCAAGGTGCCCCTACCCGAGCCGGGCCGAGAGATCTTCCTGTCATCGAAGGAGATGACCCGCAAAGAGAGGGCCTTCTTCAACCGCTTCGCCCAGTAGTGATGTCCGAGAGCTCCGTTCAGCTGACCCAAATGCTGCAGGAGCTCAGCGCGGGCGGCCGGCAGACGGCCGAAGAGCTTCTCCCCCTGGTCTACGACGAGCTTCGCTCCCTGGCCAAGTCGCGCATGGCGCGCGAGGCCCCGGGGCAGACCCTGCAAGCCACCGCTCTGGTGCACGAGGCCTATCTGCGGCTGATCGGCAACGCCGATCCGGGCTGGAACAGCCGCGGCCATTTCTTCGGCGCCGCCGCGCTCGCCATGCGCCGCATCCTGGTGGAGCAGGCGCGACGCAAGGGCCGGCTCAAGCACGGCGGCGATCGCAAGCGGATCGAGATCGACGACGCCGGCTTGGCGATCGAGCCGCCGGTGACCGAC
>JBCCGX010000719.1:0-5380 GCA_039029035.1 Acidobacteriota bacterium
AACGTCGGTGAAGGTGAAGAGCAGGGGGATCGGCGGCAGATTCGCTTGCTCCAGCGCCCGATGAAGACGCTTCAGAAGGGGCGAAGCAAAACCCCGAGTGAGGGCGTCGGCGATGTCGAGAGAGAGATGCAAGGGGCGGAAGTTCAACAAGCGGGTCGGACGGTTGGCCACCAGGAGCGTCCTGACTCTGACCTCGCCGGTCTCTTGGATGCGAAAGGTAATGAACTGGAAGGCAGTCGACAGCTGGCCAGGACCATAGGACAGGATGCTGTCCGGATCGGGTACCGGAACGACAGGCGTTCCGAAACCGTACTCGCCGAGCACACCGGGTTCGGGATTCTCTCGATTGATCACGAAGCGGGAGTCGATGACCACGTAGGTGTCGAGGGCGACCGGAATATCCAGGCGGGGCCCGTCTGCGGCGAGCAGCGGTCGACGAAAGATGAAATCGAAGAAGCGAATTTTGAACACGACCCACTCATAGATCGGTCCGATCTCTCGCAGATCGATCGTCGCAAACCGGTCCTCGGGTAGGAATTCCAGGATCTCTCCAGTCTTTGCCGACTTGAAGTAGAGCTGGTAGTAGCCCCACCCTTGGTAGACACCCTCGGCCGCTGGCGGCGCACTAGGGCCCGACCCGCTTTCGATCTCCTCGCGAAACTCCCGTGTGGTCGCGACTTGCATGAAGTAGCGCAGGGCAAACTCCTGCACTTGCCTGCGATACCAATGGGCGGAAGTCCGCTGCTGACTGATCGGTGCCGGGGTACGATCGTAGAAGAGGTCTTGCTCCAGGCCGATGACTGGCAGGAGCCCTCGATCGAGGGGAGCCTCGCCCAGGAACATGAAGTTACTGTTACCGAACTGGGGCTCGCGGACTGCCGGGCTGGTGGGGAGTTGGCCCCCTTGCCGGGCAGACTGCCACCAGGAGAGCAGCTCGTTCGAGTCGCTCAGGCCCCGCGACACTCGGTCGAGAACGACACTGGCCTCAGGCCCGGGTCGCCGTCCGCGAATGGCTCGGTTGGCCTGGGGCCTGTCAGCACAGTTGGTCATGGGGTAGCTTTGGCGGTTGACAGGCATCCAGGCATTCGATCAGCTGTTGATCCGTGACATCGCACCAATCCGGCATCCAATTCCAAATCGGCAGGATCTGAAGAATCAGGTTGTAAATGTAAGATGTCCGGCTCAGCAGGTAGGCTTGGTCGAGCTCCTTCGCGGATGGGGTGGGGGACCGAGGCCGACGACCCAGGAGATCCGGAATCGAGATCGTATTGCGGACTGGGTCGAAGCCAGGTAGAGGGGGTGGGTATTGGGGGCTACGACTCAGGAATAGAGAGCGAACTATCACAAAACCGATCTCGTTGACCGAAAGAGAGAGGAGGTAAATGGTGGGTGAGGGGTGCTTCCACATCTGCGACTTGCCTCCGAGAAGGATCAGTCCGAAGCCATAGACCCACAGGCCTGCTTTGGGATAAGGTTTGTCAATGATCATCTCCGGCGCCAAGAGCAGGCTCAAGGGCTGCTTGATGGGGAAACGAAGTACAGGCCCCCTCGAGCTGGCGAAACGGAGAGCTAGAAACTGCTCCATGGGGTCGGCCTGCAACCACAGCCAACGATAGTGCTCGCTGAGCGTTCCCAAGGGTGGAAAATTGGGCAGGATTGTCTGGGGAAACCGGCCATACGCCCCGTTAATTTTCTGGAAGTACTTTGCATAGAAACGAATTCCGGCAGGAACCACCCCTTGCGCAGGGCACCAGCTGAGCATCTCCAAGAAAGAGGGCAGGGTCGGGTGGCCTAACATGGGGTAGGGTTGGCTGCGATCAAATGAAGTAACTCTCAAGAATTGGTCGAATAGAAAGGCTCGGGCCTGCTCGCGCATCCAGACCGCTGCTTGGGCCTCTCGCTCCGGGCGTGCCTTGCAGCGATCGAGCGGAATATCCTGAATCGTGCCGATGACCGGGACAGCCCCCAGACTCGGGAGCTCCGCCGTGGCGCCTATCTCCCAAACCCTATGGCCACGATTGTCCGTCAGCAGCTCCAGACCAGGGAGCCTGCCCAATCTCCAAGCTTGGCGAAACCAGGCATAGAGCTCGAGACCGGCCTGTCGTTCACTTTCCAGGCCTGAAAAGATGTCTTTTTCGTACGAGGATGGCGCACTCTCCGAGGGCGTGGGCGGCTGTTCAGCGACGCTGAATATCTTTCGAAGAGCTCTCATACCAAGATCTCGAGTCTCTCGCCAGGGTCGATGTCGAGCGGGTTCGTCGAACAGCAGCCGTCGTCGGCGATCGAGCGGTTCAAGTGATAGAGGATGTCGTCGTTCATGGGCTCGGTGGTCAGGCAACCGAAGACGGAGTCCTCGGTTGGTGCCCCAAACCTCGGGCCTAAGCCCGGGAATGGGGCGTACTGGTCATTTTTCAAGGAGCTCGCATGCGCTAAAGACGCGTCAAGAGTCCGCTGCCGCTGCCGCTGCTGCTGCAGCAGCGGCGGTCCTTTTCTTGCTCTTGGGTCTCTGTGAGCCAGCGGGCTCTTGATCTTCACAAGGTAACTTTTCCGCGATCTTGGCGACCGAAAGGGCTTGCAGCTCTTTCCAGTCGATCTTGGCCTTGCTGAAGCGACCCATCACTGAAAAGGCCACGCGTAGGTACTTGCGGTCCCAACACCGGGACACTTTACCGGGGGGATAGCAAGGTTCGTCATCTTCAAGGTATGGCGGCGAGTTCTCCGCGATGATCCAGGCGGTGAAATCTTCAGAGGTCATGTCGTCGCCGAAGGCCACCACTTCCGGTCCGGCGAGGACACGGGCATTGTCCGCAATGCCTGGGACGACTGAGACGATGTAGTACTGGACAACCTTGATTTTGTCGCCGCTCAGATCTTGGGCACTCGAAGGGTTTTGTGTCGAGGTGTGTTGGGAATACATTGGGCTTGGGTCCTCCATGATTGGGTTCGTTGTGGCTGGTCGAAACATCGGTCTAGATGGGCCTTGCACCGGAATGGCAGAGGATGGGAGAGGTTGTGCTCCCCAGGGGCCGTTACTCGGCAAACTTCTCGGGGCGCCAGTGTGGAGTAAACGAGGTAAGCGCCGGTCGTCCATGGCCTGCCGTAGCTGGCTCAAGAGGGTGATCATCAGCTCCAAGCCCAAACGCAGCGCGTTCGAACAGAGATCCAGGGAGGTGCGGGGCGGTGGGGCGAGAGATCGGATGGCCAGCCGGCGACCGTGCCGAAGCTCTGGCGGCGATAGGTACTTCATCGGCGAGCTGCTCCGAGGTAGAGACCGATCGCCAGGAGGAGGAGGCCCCGGACGGGCTCGGGGGTCGTCAAGGCGGTGTCGAGGGTCGAGCGGTCGACGTCGATCAAGAGAAGGATGAGCAGTGCAGCAGAGACAATCCAGGGGAGCGATTGAGCGACCCGGGTGGAGCTCGAGGGGCGGATGGCTTCCGGAGGTACTTCGAGGCTGATGCGTAAACCGCCTTCGAGGGATTGAGCCAGTGAGTCCACGATCTTGGGCCAGCGCGCGATCGAGGCGGCGGCATGCCCGAGCCCCATGCGGAGGCGATCCGGAGCCAGTTTCTCGCGCCACTGGCCGAGCCGCGACTCGAGCATCAACCACTCCAGGGCGGGCGGCCAGGGGTCGAAGTTTGGCGCCATCGAGCGCAGGGTCTGCTCGAGCAGCACGACACCACGCAAGAAGACCAGGGTGTCTCCATCGGGGCGCCCGCCAGCTTCGGCGGCCCATCGCCAGTGCAGCAGCAACTGGCTGGCCAGGCGGTGCATGGGGGCGAAGTCATGGGCCTTGCTGAGGGGTCGGATCTGGCGTAGTCGGCTGCGGAAGGCCGAGCGATCAGCGGGTGGCTCTTCGAGCAGGTCGAAGAGTGTCTCGAGAATGGCGTCCGGCTCTTGAGTCGCGACAGCACCAAGATAGGCACCTAGCCTCTTCTGCCAGTCGGGCGACGGCCTCATGAAGCCTCCGCCGAGAACGCGCAATTGACCGGCGGGACCGAGTGCCAGGTTGCGATGACTGGGTGCTGCTGGCAGATAACTCCCGAGTCTGGCCTGGCGCAGCCAGGCCAGACAGAGCTGTTCGGCCAAGTCGTGGCTTTCGTCCACGCCTTGCCCTTCGGCCTGTAGCTCCCACAAGAGCTTTGCAGGAGTCGAGGCCTCGGTGATCAGCACCTCGGCATTCGAGAGATTGCGGAAGACCTGGGACCTGTCCCAGGTCGGGTCGCCGAGGACAGTGTCCGCGTCACGGGTCAGCGCTTCGTGCGCTTCGGCTTGGCGTTCCAAGTCGAGCTCGGTGGCGACGGCGCGACGGGCGGAGTCCACCAGCTCGGCTGCAGCCTCAGGATCCTCGACAACGAGCCAGGTTTCGAGGGACGGGGTCACCACCGTGAGCAGTTCGAGCGCCAACTGGGCGTTGCCCAACTCGGGGCGAGCCAACTGGATCTCGATGAAAGCGGGCTCCATCGCTTCGAGGTCCGGGATAGGAGCCCCGCTGGAGACCTCGGCATAGAAGCGCTCGGACAAGAGATTGTGGCCCGTGGGACAAGGCGTGAGGCGAAGAAGGCCGGACTCGGGCGGCTGGCCCAGCAAGTCTGCGAGCCGCTGCCGCGGATTCGGGGCGGGAGTTGGCCAAAACCGCGGATGCTCGAGCTCGGTAAGAGCGCGGCGAAGCACGGATGGCAGGGTGTCGACCCGGCTTGCCCAATAGAGACCCGCCGCGGCGAAAACGGGTCCGGCAGCGCCAAGCTCTTCGCGCCAGTCGTGCGCGCGCCGCTCCTCCTCTGCCGCCCGCTGCTCGAAGGCACGGGCTGAGCCACGGCGAGACCTGGGTCGTTCGGGTAGAGCGAGAAGGCATCGCTCGGCGTTGGCGAGGACTTCCCCCCGTGTGCTCAGTGCGTGTGGGCGGAGTTGCATTTTTACGCTTCGAAAGGCGGTTGCGACGGCCCTCGGGCTGGGGCGGCGACCGGGTCCCGATGGGCTGGTTCTTGGGCATGGGAGCCAAACATGCCCGCGAAGTCGGGAATGCGAATATCGTCCACGGACTGGGGCGGATCAGGCGTTGGAGGAGGCTGTCGGATGAGGTTTTCGGCGGCCGATTGGAGGAGGGCATCGAGGCTCGAACCCTTCTCGTCTCGGAACTGGCCCGGGCCGGTGGGAGCTGGGAACCCTGGAGGATCGGAGTTGTAGGGGGGACTGGCACCGTAGGCCGGGTCTTGGCCATCGGCTGCCATCGCCGCCATCGCCGAGAAGGGAGCTGCTCCTGTGGGAGGTCTGCTCGAGGGCACAGGGTTCGCTTGGCGCGGATCGTTGGCGGTCGGTTGTCTAGGCTCGGTGCCCCACAGGCAGTCGCTGAGTTGCACCATGCGTTGGCCGAGCCTCATCA
>JBCCGX010000720.1:0-5377 GCA_039029035.1 Acidobacteriota bacterium
ACGCCCAGGCCCGGCGCCAGATCTGCCGACAGATGGCAGTAGCCGTCGATCACGTAGGTGTCGACAGGATCTTCGATCGATCCGATGACCTCGAGAAGCGGTGCTAGCTCCCGCTGGTAAAACCTGCCCGGCTCGTAGTCCGCGATCGGCGATTGGGTCGCGGTGTACCGAGCAACACTAACCTCGGACCGCCAGTCTTCGAAGACCACAGCGGCAGCATGGGCCTTGTCGTCGGCATAGTGCACGTCCAAAGCGGCGATCATCGTCCGAGTGTAAACGGCGTCCACAGCAAGCGCCAAGATTCGCAGCGATGACCTGACAGAGGCTGATTTCGGCCCGGAGAAGCCTCCGATGACTGTCAACTTCACCTTTCCCAGCTGGGAAAAGGTGAAGTCGACAGG
Source organism: Acidobacteriota bacterium (assembly GCA_039029035.1). GTDB lineage: Bacteria > Acidobacteriota > Thermoanaerobaculia > Multivoradales > J023 > JAAELT01. Next base: position 402 of record JBCCGX010000720.1, read on the forward strand.
CTTCGCAACGTTTTCTGGCCTCGAAGAGGCTTCAAGAACAGACTCCGAAGTGTTCTCGGCGCTCGAAAACGCTTCGATGCATGTCTCCGTTATCTTGTCTTGCAGCGATGTTGGCTCTTTGTGAGATCTCGAGCGAATCGTACGCCAGGCGGCTCGGCGGCGAAACCCACGTCGAAAGGCAGCTCGTTCACCGACCGCAGACTTACCGAGCGCTCCAACAGGCGCCGCACCTTGCCGCCGGCGCTCTTCTTCCGGGCTAGTACCCCGAGGCTCGCGGAGGTGGCGGACCGAGGCGCAGCCTAGAAAGAGATCTCCCGAATCCACTGGTCGCTGCGCGCGTCCCGGAGCTTGCCGGGGATCCGCTCTCGGCGATCACCCGTCGTATCCGGGTACTCGACAAAGACGCCAGCCACCAAGCGCTCGTCCTTCGGCATGCCAACATGGTCGAGAAAGACCTCGCGCCGTAGAAGGTTGACGCTGGACCAATAGGTACCGAAACCGTGGGCCGTCAACATCAGAAGAAAGTTCTGCACCATGGCAGCGCTGGCCGCCAGGTGCTCGTCGTTCCTGGCCGCGACCTTTTCTCTCTTCATGTCCGAATCGCCCTCATCGCAGCTCTCCGGAACCCAAGTCACCAGAACCAACGCACCACAGGCCCACATCATCTGCGGCAGTTTGGCGGTGGGTTTCATATCGGGAAGCCAGTCAGAGAGCTTCGGCGCGATCTTCTGACAAACCTCGTGCGACAGCAGGTAGGCCCGCCACGGCTCTCTGGGCGCCACCGTGCTGCGCGGGTAATGGAACGGCGCCCACCCCGCGGTCTCCAAGCAGCTGACTACCAGCGCCTGGTTTCTCTCCGCCACGTCCGCAGCCAGGACGAGAGGGTTCTGCGGGCCGCCAAGCACCTTGAGGGTCTTTCGGCCCTGGATCACGGACGCTACGACCTGCGGATCCGAGAGGCTTTTTTCGTTCATGATCGATCGCTGCGAGAGGTTTAGATGACGTTCTGCCGCGCGCCCGCGGCACTCTATGGGACGGCTTGTGGGGTGTCAAACAGGCCCAGATCACGGAGCCCGGCGCCGCCCAGACACTCTCGGATGGGCATAAGATCACGGCCTCGACGCAGTGCATCGCGCCAGTGCAGTAAACCGATGGAAAGGCATGCCCATGGATTGGTTCGAGCGCGTTCCCAAGGCTGAGATCCACCTCCACCTCGAGGGCTCGATCCCCCTGGATGCCCTGTGGGAGCTGATCGGCAAGTACGGCGGCGACCCCTCGGTGCCCGACATCGGCGCCCTCGAGCGGCGCTTCGAGTATCGCGACTTCCCGCACTTCATCCAGACCTGGCTGTGGAAGAACAAGTTCCTGCGCGAGGTCGACGACTTCACCTGGATCGCCGAGGCGGTGGCGCGGGATCTGGCGCGGCAGAACATTCGCTACCTCGAAGCCTTCTACTCACCGCCTGACTTCACCCAGCACGGCCTGCAGCCTCAGCGCCTCACCGAGGCGATTCGCGCCGGGCTCGACAAGGTACCGGAGATCGAGGTGGCGCTGGTGGCCGATCTGGTGCGCAATTACGGCCCCGAGAGCGGCGCGCGGACCCTGGCTCAGGTGGCGGAAGTCCGGGAGCTCGGGGTGATCGGCATCGGTATCGGCGGCTCGGAGGAGCAGTTTCCCCCCGAGCCTTACGCCGCGGTGTTCGAGGAAGCTCGGGAGCGCGGCTTCCGCACCAGCGCCCACGCCGGCGAGGCGGCCGGGGCGCCGAGTATCTGGGGCGCCCTGCGGCAGTTGCGGGTCGACCGCATCGGCCATGGCACCCGGGCCGAGGAGGATCCGGCCCTTCTCGACCACCTGGCGGAACATCAGGTACCGATCGAGATGTGCCCCCTGTCCAACGTGCGCACCGGGGTCACGTCGTCGATCGACGAGCATCCGGTACGGCGCTACTTCGAGCACGGCCTACGGGTCACCGTTAACACCGACGACCCGAAGATGTTCGGCAACAGCTTGGCCGAGGAGCTACGCCTGCTGGAAGAGCAGCTCGGCTTCTCCCGCGACGAGGTGCGGCAGGTGATCCTGAACGGCGTCCGTGCGTCGTGGCTGCCGGCCGAGCGCAAAGCCGAGCTGGAGCAGTCCTTCCGCACCGACCCTGCCTGGTCGTAGACCCTCACCTTGCGAGCGCCGGCGACCTCGGGCTACCATGGTGAGGATCGAGGCCGAATCGAGCCTGATCCAAACCGATTTATGCGATCACTTCAAAGCTGCCGAGCGACTCGGCCCTTCTCCAGGGAGAATGGATAGTGCACAGCCGTCCAGCTCTCCTCGTCTCGATGTCGACGCTGTTCTAGCCGACATCCGCCAGCTGCAGCACCGCCGCGAGTCTCGCGATTCGCGCGGCATCCATTTCATCGAAGGCGTGCGCAACTTCGTGCAGGCGGTCGATCACGGCGTCGAGATCCGCCAGTTGATCGTCAGCAAGGCTTTGCTCCGCGTCGGCCTGGCACAGAAGCTGGTGCGGCGTGCCCGCCGGCGTGGGGCGCCCTGCCTCTTCGTCACTCCCGAGCAGTTCCGCCAGGTTTCGATGCTGAGCCGGGCGTCCGGCATCGGCGCCATCGTACGCCAGCACTGGGGCCGTCTGCACGACGTGCGACCGCGTGGCGGCCTCTGCTGGCTGGCGGTGACGCGGGTACGCTCGCCGGGCAATCTGGGCTCGCTGCTGCGTACCAGCGCCGCGGTGGGCGGCGCCGGCTTGATCGTCATCAGTCGGGCAACGGATCCCTTCGATCCGGCCGTCGTGCGCGGCAGCATGGGTACGATCTTCCAGCAGCGCATCGTGCGCTGCGGCCACAACGCGTTCACCCACTGGGTGCAGCGCCATCATTGCCAAGTGGTCGGCGCCTCGCCGGACGCGGAGCAGCCCTTCCATCGGACGCGCTACCGCCGACCGATGGTCCTGCTGCTCGGCGAGGAGCGCCGAGGCTTGAGCCCGGCGCAGCGGGCCTTGTGCGGCACCACGGTGCACATCCCGATGGCGGCCGGGGTCGATTCGCTCAACCTGGCGGTCGCCGGCGGCCTGATGCTGTACGAGATCTTCCGCACGCGGGGCCCTCGAGCACGAGAACCGGCCGCTGGCGGATCGCTGGCCAGCGACGGCGTCGCTGGGTAACCCGTGTCGCTGGGTAATCGACCAGAGAAGCGGGAGAAACCACGGCAACGTGGTTTGATACCATCACTTAGACGGCTCTTACCCTGAGATTCACCAAAGAGATGAAGCCGTGAGCCCAGCGCACCGCGCGCGTCTCGTCGTACAGCTCCTGGATGAGGCTCTCGAGCTCGGCGAGGGCACCCGCCAGCAGTTTCTCGACCGGGCGTGCGGGAACGATAAGGAGTTACGACAGGAGCTCGAGGCTCTGCTGGCCGAAGAGACTGCGGGCGACGGTAGCTTCCTCGAGGTCCCTGCCGCTGTTGCCGCCGGCAAGGTGTCTCCCTCAGCTCCGACCCAGACTCTGCCTTCTGGGTCTGGGCCTTCGGGGTCCGGGCCTTCGGGGTCCGGAGCTTCCGGTTCCCAGCCGGGGTCTCCGTCGCAACCGGAGCAGCTCGGACCGTACCGCATCGTCGAACGGCTCGGCCGCGGTGGCATGGGGACGGTCTACCTCGGCGAGCAGGAGCAGCCGATCCGTCGCCGGGTGGCGCTGAAGGTCATCGATTCGATCCACGATGATCTCCGCGCCCGGCGCTTCGCCGCCGAATGCCAGGCCCTGGCCCACCTCAGCCATCCCAATGTCGCCTCGCTCTACGAAGTCGGCGCCAGCGACGATGGTCAGACCTTCGTTGCCATGGAGCTGGTCGAAGGCAACACCATCACCGCCTGGTGCGATCGGCACGAACTGCGGCTGCGCCAGCGGATGGAGCTCTTCCTGGGTGTTTGCGCCGGTGTGCGGCACGCCCACGAGAAGGGCATCCTGCACCGCGATCTGAAGCCTTCGAACGTGCTGGTCACCGAGGTCGACGGTCGGCCGACGGCGAAGGTGATCGATTTCGGTATCGCCCGGGCGCTCGACGAGCCTCTGCTCGCCGACACCCCCCAGCTGACGCGCGAGCACCAGATCATCGGCTCGCCGGCCTTCATGAGCCCGGAGATGGTCTTCGGCAGCCGCGACGTCGACACCCGCTCCGACGTCTACGCCCTCGGCATCGTGCTCTACGAAATGCTCGCCGGCGCCCTGCCCTTCGACCCCAAGAAGCAATCCCTCGCCTCCCTCCTCGGCAGTGTCACCCGGGGCTCGCCGCCCATACCGAGCCTGAGATTCGCCGACCTGGAACTCGAGCAGCGACAAGCGATTGCCAAGGGCCGGCAGCTGAGCGAAGACAAGCTGCGTCGCCGGCTGGTCGGCGACCTGGACGCGATCGTCAGCAAAGCGATCGCTTTCGATCGCGAAAAGCGCTACAGCTCGCCGGCGGATCTGGCAGCCGATCTCGAGCGTCACCTTCAGATCCAGCCGGTGGTGGCGCGCCCGGCCGCCTTTTCTTACGTCCTCGGACGCTACCTGCGTCGCCGGGCGGGCTTTGTCGGCGCCCTTACAGCGTTGATTCTGGCCATGGCGGCCGGTGTGATCGTCAGCACCCACGAGGCACGGCGGGCCAATCGCGAAGCCGAGCGGGCGCTGTTGGCGGCGGAGCGCAGCGGCCGTGACGCGCGGCGTGCGCGGCTGGCCCAGGCCGAGGGGCAGGAGGTGCTGCAGTTCGTCGTCGACCTCTTCGAGGTCGCCGATCCGGAGCGCAACCCCAACGCACCGGTCGACGTCCGCCAGCTGCTCGACCGCGGCGCCGAGCGGCTGCGCCACGAGCTCGCGGACCAACCTCTCGCCCGCGCCCGCCTGCTGCATACGATCAGCGACATCTACACCAAGCTGGCCCGCTTCGAACAAGCTGAAGACGTCGCTAACGAGGGCCTGGCACTGCGCGAAGCCGAGCTG
>JBCCGX010000721.1:0-5374 GCA_039029035.1 Acidobacteriota bacterium
GGGACCGGCTTGACCTTGTCGACCACGCTCGTTTTCAGTCAGCCGACGGTACGCCAGCTGGCCGCCTACCTCGGAGCCGAGATGGGTCTTGGCCTCGGGGGTGTACGGGCAGAGGGCGAGCCAACCGAGCACGACCGTCCGGAACCCTCGAACGGTGCCGCCGAGGCCGAGCTCGACGATCTCTTGCGCCAGGTCGAGACTCTGTCGCCGGAGGCTCTGGATGAGCTGCTACAAGGTCGCGACGATGGGTCGTGGGCCGACCCGCGAGCGGAGTCCGGCGAGGCGCCGGAGACCCGCACGAGACCCCGCACGCCGGGAGTCGTGAGATGATCCCTCTCGGCCGTGGCAAGGCGGCCTTCGAATTCAGTGACTTGCCAACTCCAAAGCGAAGGTCTGCCGACTCAAGAGCTGAACGATGATTTCGATTCCTGGCTATCAGATCGAGGAGACCCTCTACCGGGGATCCCATACGACGGTCTACCGCGGCCGTCGAGAGAGTGATGCCTCGCCGGTGCTGCTCAAAGTACCGAATCACTTCGCCCGACAGGAAGACCGCGCCCGCTTCCACCACCAGCGCGATCTCTTTACCGAGCTCGCCGCGGCGGGCGCTTGCGACGGGCACCGCTTCGAGGAGATCGAAGGACGACCGGTGCTGGTGACGGCCGACAGCGGCGGAGTCGTTCTCGAGGAGCTCATCACCGCAAGCGCACTCGATCTCTCCGCCGTCCTCGCTCTGGCCATACGACTGGCCGAGCATCTCGCCGCGATCCACGAGTGTCAGATCATCCACAAGGACGTGCATCCGAGGAACCTGCTGGTCGATACCACGGGCGGGCAGGTGCAGTTGCTCACCGCGAGTATCGCGACGCGCCTACCCCGGCAGAGCAGCAACGTGGTGAATCCACGATTCCTCGAAGGCCTCCTGCCGTATGTCTCGCCGGAGCAGACCGGGCGAATGAACCGTTCGATCGATTATCGGACCGATCTCTACTCTCTCGGAGTGACGTGCTTTCAGATGCTCACCGGATCGCTGCCCTTCGACGCCAGCGACCCGATGGAGATCGTCCATTCACACATCGCCAAGACACCGCCGCGCTGCAGCGAAATCAATCCGGCGGTGCCAGCGATCCTGTCCGACATCGTCAGCAAGCTGTTGGCGAAGAACGCCGAGGATCGCTACCAGAGCGGTTACGGTCTGGCCAGTGATCTCGAGGCTTGCCGCGAGGCGTTGAACGGCGCCGAGCAGGGCACCTTCGAGCTCGGCCGGAAAGACTTCACCTACGGTCTGCAGATTCCCCAGAAGCTCTACGGGCGCGAGCACGAGATCGAGCGCTTGCTCGACGCTTTCGAGAGGGTCGGCCAGGGCGGCTCGGAGCTCATGCTGGTCTCGGGCTATTCCGGCATCGGCAAGTCAGCCTTGATCTACGAGATCAACAAGCCGATCGTGCAGAAGCGGGGCTATTTCATCGTCGGCAAGTACGAGTCGAACAAACAGGACATTCCCTACTTCGGCTTTACCCAGGCCTTTACCGAGCTCGTGCGGCAGCTGCTCACCGAGAGCGCGGAGAGCATCGACGCATGGCGGCGGCAAATCCTCGAAGCGGTGGCCGGCGACGGGCAGGTGATCATCGAGGTGATCCCGGAGCTCGAGCTCGTCATCGGTCCCCAGGAGCCGGTGGCGGAGCTTTCGGTGGTCGATGCCGGCAATCGCTTCAGCACGGTCTTCCAGCGGTTCCTCGGGGTGTTCGCCGCTCGGAAGCGACCGCTGGTCGTTTTCCTGGACGACTTGCAGTGGGCCGACCCGGCCTCGCTCAAGCTGATCGAGCCCCTGGTGGGCAAGGCAGAGAACCGGTTCCTGTTCCTCATCGGCACCTACCGCGACAACGAAGTCGACGAGACCCATCCGCTGACCTTCACGATCGACCGCATCCGCAAGGCGGACGTCGCCATCGAGTCGATCACTCTGTCGCCGCTCGCCCTGGAGCACGTCACCCGCCTGGTGACCGAGACGTTGCGCGTCGATGAGGCGCGCGCCCAGCCCTTTGCCCGTCTGCTGCTCGACAAGACCGGCGGCAATCCGTTCTTTCTGGCGCAGTTTCTGCGCTCGCTCTACGAGGAGAGTCTGCTCGACCTCGATCGTGCGAGCGGCGAGTGGGCGTGGGACGTCGAGGAGATCGAGCAGAAGGACAAGACGGCCAACGTCATCGATCTGATGGTGAAGAACCTGCGGCGCCTCACCGAGGCCACCCAGGAAGTGCTGCGCATCGCGGCGTGCGTCGGCAACCGTTTCTCGTTGCATCTCCTGTCCGAGATCCTCGAGCGCGGGTCGGGCGCTATCGCCGGCGACCTCTGGGGGGCGATCGAGCCCGGTTTCGTCGTCCCGATCGGCGATAACTACCAGCTCGCCCAGGTCGACGGGGCGGAGGTTGCCAGCTCAGGCCGCAGTGAGATTGCCTATCGCTTCGTGCATGACCGCATCCACGCCGCCGCCTACTCGCTCAACTCGGCCGACGGGCGGCGGCAAGTGCACCATCGACTCGGCCACATTCTGCTTGCCGAGTCGACGGAGGGCGAGCTCGAAGAGCAGATCTTCGAGGTCGTCAATCATCTCAACGCGTCGCGCGAGCTGATCGATGACCGGGCCGGGCGCCGGCGCCTCGCCGAGCTCAATCTGCAGGCCGGCAAAAAGGCCCACGGCTCGACCGCCTTCGAGCTCGCCCTGCAGACCGCGACCATCGGCGTCGAGCTGTTGGGCGAGGGTAGCTGGGACAGCGACTATGAGCTGACCCTCGAGCTGATGGAGCTCAAATCGGGCTGTGAGTACCTCTTGGAGCAGCACGAGATCGCCGATCGCGGCTTCGACTCGATCCTGGCGCACGCCAGGACCCTGGACAAGAAGATCGAGATCTACACCCTGAAGAGCCAGCTGCGCCGACACTTCATCCAATACGAGGACGCGGCGCGGGTCGGTATCGAAGGGGTGGCTCTGTGCGGCATCGAGATTCCGGCACAGGATGACGAAGCGGCGTTGAAGGCGGCGGTGCAGGCCGAGCTACCGCTGGTGCAGGCGGGGCTCGAAGGACGGGAGGTCGAAGACCTGATCGATCTGCCGCTGATGACCGACGCCGATCACCTCGCCCTGATGAGTCTGTTGGAGGAGCTGTCGATACTCGGCGTGTTCTTCGTCCCCTCCTTCGTCCATGTGGCGGCTCTCAAGATGCTCACCCTCTCCCTGGAGCACGGCTACTGCGCCGCGACGTCGTCGTCCTTCACCACCTACGGTATGTTCCTGACGACGGAGAACGACGATGCGGCGACCGGCTACCGCTTCGGCCGCCTGGCCTTCGATCTGTCGATCAAGCACGACTATCCGATCGTCATCTCGAAGTGCGGCGTGTTCTTCGGCGCCTGGGTGCACCACTGGCGGCAGCACCTACGCGACGGCATCCCGATCCTCGAAGACGCCTACGTCGCCGGGTTGCGCGCCGGTGACCCGGCCTACTCGTCCTATGCCGCCTTCTTCGCCCCGGTCCACACGTTCTATCTCGGGCACTCGTTGGACGAGGCCTTCCAGTCGGTCCAGAAGTACATGAGTAGCAACCGCCGGGAGGGCGAGGCGGCCGCTGCGGCCTACCGCGAAGCGATCCTGACTCTGCAGGGCGGTGAGGAGCTGGCCGAGTATCGCTTACCGGTCTCCTACGGCTCCGATATCCAGGCCGAAGGTCTGCTGCTGTCGCTGCAGCACTACTACAACACCCGCATCATCCTGCACTTTGTTCTCGGCGATTACGCTTCGGCCCTGAAGGCGGCGGAGGCCGCCGACTCGGCGGGCAATATCGAAGAAGTGCTCTACGCCCAATACGCTACGTCGGAGCGATTCTTCTTCCATGCCCTGGTGATCGCCGCCTGTTACACACCGCTCGAAATGGAGGCGCGACCGGAACTGCTCGAGGCGCTCGATCAGAAGCTGCAGAAGCTGCAGGTTTGGTCTGGGCAGTGTCGCGAGAACTTCCACTGCAAGGCATCGCTGGTGGCGGCGGAGAAGGCGCGCCTCCAGGGCGAGGCCCTGGAGGCTATGCCGCTCTATGACGAGGCCATCGCTGCGGCGCAGGAGAGCGGTTTCGTCCACGTGGTAGCGATCGCCAACGAGCTCGCGGCGCGTTTCTACTCGGGTCTCGGTCGGCAGCACATCGCCCGGGCCTACCTCTCGGCGGCGGGCCAGGCCTATCTGCAGTGGGGCGCCAAGGTGAAGGTCGATCAGTTGAGCCAGACTCATCGCGAGCTCCTGGCCGGCGGAGCCGGCTGGCATGGCGAGGGCGGTTGGGTCGGCAATGCCGAGCCGTCGGCCTTTGCTGGCGCCGTGGACTCCGAGTCCCTCGACCTGGCGACCGTGATGAAGGCCTCCCAGGCCATGTCGCGCGAGATCGTGCTCGGCCGCCTGCTGCAGAAGATGATGAAGATCAGCTTGGAGAACGCGGGCGCCGAGAAGGGTGTGCTGGTGCTGCTACGCGACGACGCCTTGGTGGTGCAAGCGCAAGGTTCGGTGGCTCAAGACGAGGTCGCCGTCCAGCAGGCGATTCCGGTCGAGGACTTCGACGATCTGCCGGCCAGCGTGATCGATTACGTGCGTCGTACCGGCAAGACCGTGGTGCTCGACGACGCGGCGCGCGAGGGGCGATTTCAGCACGATTCCTACATTGCCATGCAGCGCACCAAGTCGATCCTCTGCATGGCGATCGAGCGCCAGGGGCTACAGGTGGGCATTCTCTACCTGGAGAACAAAGCGGTGAAGAACGCCTTTACTCCAGACCGCGTCCATGTCCTACGCCTGCTGTCGAGCCAGGTCGCCATCTCGCTGGAGAACGCCACCCTCTACGACACGTTGGAGCAGAAAGTCGTCGAGCGCACCCAGGAGCTGCAGAGCAAGAACCGCGAGCTCGAGGACACCCTGGAGCGCCTGCAAGAGGCGCGCGACCGGATGATCGTCCAGGAGCGGCTCGCCTCCCTCGGCTCGCTGACCGCCGGCATCGCCCACGAGATCAAGAACCCGTTGAACTTCGTCAACAACTTCGCCCAGGTCTCGGTCGAGCTGTCCGACGAGTTGGGCGAAGAGCTCGGTGGGCAGAAGGAGAAAGTCAGCGCCGACGACCTGAGCTACATGCAAGAGATCCTCGATGATCTGAAGATCAATCTGACCAAGATCGGCGAGCACGGCACGCGTGCCGACGGCATCATCAAATCGATGCTCGAACATTCCCGCGGCGGGGAAGGGCAGGTGCAGCCAGTCGACCTCAACGATCTCGTCGGCAACTACGTCAACCTCGCGTACCACGGGCTGAAGAGCCAGAACGATGCCGTCGACATCGACTTCGAC
>JBCCGX010000722.1:0-5368 GCA_039029035.1 Acidobacteriota bacterium
CCCCAAGCGATCAACAGTGCCTCGGGCGAGCCCAGCAGGAGGACTCGCAGGTCCACCCACCAGGCCATGACCGAGAGCACCAGGGCAGCGGAGAAGAGGGCGCCTCGGGCACGGGCGGCAAGACGCTCGCCGCGCTTCTGGCCCGGCGTGTCGACCGCTTCACCGAAGCGGCTCACCTGACCCACCGGACAGCCCCAACCGCAGAACAACCTGCCACCGACCAGGTTGACCAGAAAGGTCGCGACATACATTGCCGCGATGCCGACGATGACGCCTGCCAGGCCGTGCTTGAACGGGACTGACTCGAAGAGCAGAGCGTGATCGCCGCGCCATAGATCCACCCGGGCCAGGCCGGAGAGAGGAACCAGGAACAGGATCCCGAGAGAGGCCGTCATACCCAGGGTGCGGCGAGCGTCGTAGCGATGGGTCGATCGACGCAGAGCGCGCAGAATCTTCAGCCGAGTGTTGCCCCTCTTGGCCATGGCCGCAGGGTACCAACCCCCCTTGCGGAATCTCTCATCCGCAGGGGTAGTCCGAGCCCACCCACTGGTGTGCTCCATCCCACTCCACGGGGTGGGGTTTTCGACACACGAGCGTTGCTAGAAATATGCCGTCACGTCCGACGCCATCACGTCCGCGAGCAATCGATTCGAGAGCCAACCCCGGAAGACCGTTCGCTGAGATCTGTCTTCGTTTCGCTGAACCGTAACGACTGAATCGTAACGACGAGCCGTGCCTATGGATCCCGAGAACCGCAACCGCAAGATCGAAGAGCACCGCGCGGCGATTCGTGCGCTAGAGGCCGAAGGCGCTTCTGGGACCACCGCCCGGCGTTGGCCGCCGTCAGGTTTCTACCCCATGTGGCACCTGGTGATCGGTACGATGTTCGGTACGTTGGGGGCGGTGGTCAGCCTGCTGGCCAATGTGTTGGGCGCACCACTCTTCGGGCGCCATCCGCTGGAGCTGATCCGGGTCTATCTGACCTTTCCGATGGGGGAGCGAGCGCTGACGCTCGACGATGGGACCTTGCTCCTCATCGGCTGTGTCCTGTACCTCGTCACCGGAGCCCTCTACGGCATCCTGATCCACTTCGTGCTCGAGGTCTTCTTCCCTGGTGCTTCTCGTCGCCGGATCTGGCAGGTTGCAGCGGCCATCGGCCTCGCGCTGTGGGTGGTGAACTTCTACCTCATCCTGAGCTGGCTGCAACCGTTGCTGTTGGGTGGCAACTGGATCGTCCGGCTGGTGCCGCCTTGGGTCGGAGCCCTGACCCATCTGGCTTTCGCCGGCACTGTGGCGGTCGCCGAAACTTTGGGATGGGGCCGTTTCGAGCCCTACGAACGCAGCGTGCCGTCCGAGGGAGCGCCGACGAAATGAGTCGAATCGAGATCCCCCTGATCCTTCTTCTCCTCGTCGCCGGCTGTGGCGGCGGTGCCGAGTCGCCGGCGGGCGAGTCGCCGGAGGTTGCCGATGCCTCCGTAGCCGCCGAGTCGACGCTGCCGAGCGGCCTGGAGTACCCCAACTGGCAAACCGTAGCGCCGGGCGAGAACGCCCTCTACAACCAGCGCGCCAACCTGGTCCAGCGGGGCCACCTGGTTTACCAAAAGTACTGCGTCGGCTGTCACGGTGAGACCGGTGCCGGCGACGGCCCGGCGGCCGTGCGCCTGATCACCAAGCCGCGCGACTTCACCAGCGGGATCTACAAGTTCCGCTCTACCGGCTCCGGCAGCCTGCCGCTCGAGGCTGATCTCGATCGCACTATTACCCGCGGTCTGGCCCGGGTTAGCATGCCAGGCTTCCCGCTGATGCCCGAGGCTGAGAAGCTGGCGGTGATCGAGTACATCAAGACGTTCTACCCCGCTTGGGAAGCCGAGAAGGATCGGCGCTTGATCGTCCCCGTGCCGCGACCACCGGAGGATCTGGCCAGCGAGGAGCGCCTGTGGCGCGGCCGCATGGTTTATCTCCAGATGGGCTGCGGCAAGTGCCACGGAGTCGATGGCCGCGGCACCGGCGCGACGCAAACCGAGTACGTCGATGCTTGGGGGCAGCCGCAGAAGCCCTTCGATTTCACCCGCGGCTCCCTCAAAGGCGGCAACTCGGCCGAAGATATCTACCGCACCTTCCACACCGGCCTGCGCAGCATCATGCCATCGTTCGGCGGCGAGACTCTGGCCGCCGTCACCGCCGAAGGTTATGCCGCCATCGTCGACAGCCTGGCGGATCAAGAAGCCGCGCGCTTGGCCGCGGTCGCTGCAGATTTCCCCGCCGATGGCGCCGCGGTCTTTTCGCAGATGAGCGAGGGCGAGCGCTTGGCGCTGGCCGAGCGCAACAGCTGGGACCTGGTGGCCTACATCCTTTCCCTGCGCCGCCCGACGACCACCGCCACAGCGGTTCTGGGCGACGCCGGCTAGTCGAGCGTCGGCTCTTGGACAACGCGCGAGGAGCACTCTACTGATGGCCGAATCCCCTGATCGAGAAATGAGCCGAGTCGGCGCTGACCCCTTGGAGTCGCCGGTCGGCAAGCTGGTCGAGCCTGGGCTCGTCAAGTGGCATCTGATCGCCGGCGTGACCTGGCTGTCGATCGCTCTCTTGGCGGGGTTCTTCTACTCCATGCAGCTCTTGCAGTACTGGCCGTTGCCGAAGATCGAGGTGCTCTCCCCGGGCCGGATCCGCATGATCCACACTAATTTGATCGCCTTCGGCTTTCTCACCAACTCGTTCCTGGCGATGCTCTATTGGACCGTGCCGCGGCTCACCGGCCAGCGTGTCGCTTCACGCAACCTGGGCTGGCTGATCTTCGCCGCCTGGAACGGCATCATCCTCGCCACCTACATCGGCCTGCACCTCGGTGAGGCGCAGGCGGTCGAATGGGGTGAAACCCCGGTGTGGGTCGACCCGCTGGTGGTCGTCGGCGCGATTCTGGTGTGGATCCAGCTCTACACGCCGATCGTCAAGAGCCGCGAGAAAGCGCTCTACGTTTCCCTGTGGTACTTCAGCGCCGGCTTCGTTTGGCTCGGGCTGACCTACATCATGGGCAACTTCTTTCCCCAGTATCTGGTTGCCGGCAACGCCGCCGGACCGCTCCTTGGTCTCTACATCCATGATCTGGTGGGGCTGTGGGTTACCCCCATGGGCTGGGGCATGATGTATTTCTTCGTGCCGATCATCCTGCGCAAGCCGATCTGGTCCCACGCTTTGTCACTGGTCGGCTTCTGGGGTCTGGCCTTCTTCTATCCCCTGCAGGGCGTGCATCACTTCCTGGGCTCGCCGATCCCGATGTTCGCCCAGTACTCGGCGGTGATCTCGACCATCGCCATCGAGATCGTCGTCACCACCGTGATCATCAACTTCTTCATGACCTGGCGCGGCACCGAGGGCTCGCTGCAGCGCAGCATCCCGATCCGCTGGTTCTGGACCGGTGCGCTGTGCTACTTCATCACCTGCCTGCAGTGCGCCTTCCAAGTGACGCTCACCTTCCAGCAGGTGATCCACTTCACCGATTGGGTGGTCGGCCACGCCCACCTGGTGATGTTCGGTGTGTTCACCTTCTGGATCTTCGGCATGATCGAACACCTTTGGCCCAAGCTGACCGGCAACGAATGGTATTCGTCCAGCTTGCGCCGCTGGAGCTACTGGCTGATGACCCTCGGGCTGGGCATGATGTTCCTGACCCTCACGGCCGGCGGCATCGTGGAAGGCCTGATGTCGATGAAGCTGGTGCCGCGCGAGACGATTCTGGAATCGATGCGGCCCTTCTGGCTCACTCGCACCTTCACCGGTCTCAGCATCATCGTCGGCTTCACCTGCCTGGTGACCAATATGGTGATGACGGCCAGGTCGGCACGCGTGGCGCACGTCGACACCGAGTACGCGCCTTACGAGCATCTGGACGACGAGGAGGTTTCTCTTGGAGCGGTTTAGCTTCGTCTTTCTGGTCGCCGGCCTGTTGTTCTTTGCCCTGGCTTTTGCGGTCAGCGGCTGGATCCCCATGCTGTCGGTGCAAGATCTGGAGGTGCGGACCGTCGAGCAGATGGCGGCCGAGCCGCCGCTCGAGTTCTCCGAGCTGCGCGAGCAGTACCCGGAAGCCTACGAAGCCGCTTTCGGCGGCAAGAGCGAGACTGAAGCCTTCGCCGAGGCGCTGCGTATCGGCCACAAGACCTACATCGGCGAGGCCTGCTGGCATTGCCACAGTCAGCAGATCCGCCCCTGGGGTAACGACGAAGCGCGCTTCGGCCGGCGCAGCTTTCCCGAGGAATATCACAACGAGCTCAACATGCCGCCGCTATGGGGCACCCGGCGAATCGGGCCGGATCTGATCCGCCGAGGCGGCAAGCAGAGCAACGACTGGCACGTCGCACATTTCTACCACCCGCCGGACGTCAACCCGGTGAGCGTGATGCCCAGCTACCCCTGGTTCTTGGAGGCGGATGGCTTGACCCCCAACAAGACCGGGCTGTCGATCATCGCCTACGTGCAGTGGCTCGGCAGCTGGGTGCCGACCCTCGACGAGACGATCTACGAGGTCCCCAACATCGAATCCAGCTATCCACCCTCCGGCATCGAATGGCCGCAAACGCAGGAAGCCGAAGCAGAAGAGGACGCCGACGCCGCGTCGGAAGATGATTTCTGGGGAGAGTGAAGGGATTCACGCTGGAAAAGGGAGTCACGATGGAAACACGAACAGGCTATTCGCCCAACCTGCAAGCCGTACCGACCGACACCCTGGAGCCCTCGCCGAAGGCACGCCTCTTCCTGTGGCTGTTCAGCCTGGCGATGGTGCTGACCGCCGGCTCGGCGTTCTTCATGAAGCTGATCGAGTTCTACGCCACCGCCACCCGGGAGGGGAGCGACGCCCTTGCCTCCTTTCTGATCCCGGTGCTCAACTATCTGCTGGTCGCGGCGGGGTTCTTCTGTCTCTTTCTCTGGGCCTACCTGTCAGGGCAGTTCCGCGACCTCGAGGCCGCCAAGTTCCGTATGCTCGAGATGCAAGACGAGATAGACCACTCTGAGATGCGAGCCAAGTAAGATGCAAGCCAAGTGAGATGCGCCAATGGTTGAGAACACGGACGAAAAGAAGAGCTTTAGGCGGCACAAGTTTCTCGACTACCAGGGCTATGCCTTTCCCTGGTATGCGACCCTGATCTGGATCTCGTTCTTCATCGGCGGGCTGATCTACTTCGTGAAGAACGTGCTCTTGGCGTAGCTTCCGGCAGCGTCATGAAGGGCGAGCGCTACGGGGGCGAGTCGAGCTGCCTCCACTGTGGCGTGCCGGTCACTCCTGGCCGGCAGCAGGCGGCCGAGTCGAGCTTCTGCTGCTTCGGCTGCCGTTTCGCCTACCAGCTGGCCTTGCCGGCGGCAGACGCCGCCAACG
>JBCCGX010000723.1:0-5366 GCA_039029035.1 Acidobacteriota bacterium
CTCTTCGGCAGCAAGTGGGACGCCGGCTTCAACGTCTTCGGCTTCCTGATACCGACCGGCGACGAGCTGTTTCGCGATGGCCGGGAAGTGCCGGAAGAAGAAATCGAACGCCTCACCGGCTCGGCCTCCCTGTTCCTCGGTCGACCGCTGGGCAATTTCGGCAAGGTGGACTTCACCTACCAGCTGCGTTTCGAAAACTTCGACGAGGCCGATGACACCTCGCCCGATTTCATCCTGCCTACCGACACCTTGACCCACACCTTCCAGACCGAGCTGCAGTACAAGCGCGGCGGCTACCAGTTCGAGCTCCAGGGCAGCTACAGCAGCCGCTCCGATTGGGACTTCTACGGTCTGCCGGGCAACACCGAGTTCTCACCCGACCAGGAAGACTTCGTGCGCTGGCAGGCGACCTTCGCCAAGACCTGGTGGTTCTCCAAGTTCCGCAACGTCGGCATAGCCCTCGAGCACCTGAACGGCTCTGATCTCGATCGCTTCTCGCGCTACGACTTCGGCATCTTTGGCGACTCCTCCGTCGCCGGCTACCAAAGTGGCCTGGTGCGGGCCGACGAGGCCAACGGCTTCCATATCCAGACCGGCGTCAACGCTGGCGGTGTCTTCCGCGTCGAGCTCGAAGGCGACGCGGTGTGGGTGACCAACGAGGAAACCGGCCTCGACAACGAGCTCCTCGCCGGCATCGGCCTCGAAGGCACCTTTACCCGATGGGGCGTCATCACCAACTTCGAGATCGGCTACGCCCTCGACGGCCCGGGCGAAGGCGACGTCTCGGCGCGGATCGTCTTCCTCAAGCTCTTCCCGGAGAAGTGGAAGCCCTGGGGCAAGAAGAAGCGGAAGAAGAACGCCGGTTGATCCGATCACACCTGGCGAGCTACCGGCTCGCCAGGAACTGCTCCGAGCTCACACCAGCCTGCTTGAGTATAGACCTCAGAGTTCCTTCTGGCATCTCACCCGAATGATTCGGGACCGTTGTGTATCGGTCGGTGGTCGAGTTGTACCAGATTTCGTGGCTACCGGCCGCTTGGCGGTCAAAGCCAAAGCCGAGTCGCTTCAACCTCTTGACGATCTGGCGGTACCTGAAACCTGCGAGTCGGCCCAAGTCACAAGCCTACAATCAAAGGGTAATCGAACGACTCGCCGATGCTCGGCGCTTCTTCCAGCGCCTTGCGCTCGGCCTGGGCTTCCAGCAGCTTTCGGGCGACGTCGCGTGCGATCTCCAAAGTCTCGGTGATCGTTCGTCCCTGGGCCACCAAGCCCTGTATCTCCTCTGACGTCGCCAGGTAGACCCCTTCCGGCAACTTCTCGATATGGATGCCAATCATTCTTTCCATGGCTCGGCCTCGTTGGCTGAATCGTCTGCCGCTCCCTCGCTTCTCTGGTGGTCAAGCTATCACAGCGCGCCAATGGCAAGCCGATCCTTGGACCCCGCTCCTGGGGTGCCATCTCCAGCCAGCCGGTCCTGAACTTCTCCAGCAAGGTCTCAGCGGTCTAGAAAGCGATTTGAACTCACAAATCACGGGCAAAAACCTCTTGTCCGTGATTTCCGCTTACATTTCCCGATCGCAGCCCCTGATGACGCGATTCGCAAGCACAAATCACGGGCCAAGGCCTTTCGGACGTGATTTGCACGTGTATTTCCCGATCTCGCCCCCTGAGGACGCGATTCGCAAGCACAAATCACGGGCGAACGCTTCTAGAACGTGATTCGAGACGACTTTTCCCGATCTCGAGGACTGACGGCGCGATTCGCAGAGATGGCTCACGGGCAAGAGCGCTGACGTCGACACATCAAGCCGGCGCTGCCGACGCCAGCTCTCTGCTTGACTGGATTCGGTGATCCGACGAGCATTGGTCCCGGGAGCGGAACCGGTATGACTCAACCCCCAGCGATCGAAGTCGTCGGCGCACGGACGCACAATCTGAAGACCATCGACTGCCGGATCCCGCACGGCCGGGTGACGGTGGTGACCGGCCTCTCGGGGGCCGGCAAGTCGTCGCTGGTGTTCGACACGGTGTATGCCGAGGCCCAGCGGCGGTTCGTCGAGTCGATGTCGACCTATGCTCGACAGTTCCTCGACCAGATGGAGCGCCCGCCGGTGGAGGCGATGCACAACATCCTGCCGGCGGTGGCGCTCGAGGCGCGCAACTCGATCAAGAATGCGCGCTCGACGGTGGGGACAATCACCGAGGTGTACGATGTTCTGCGCCTGGTCTACACCCACCTCGGGGAGGTGAGCTGCCCGAACGGGCACGGCGCGGTGCACCGCTTCACGCCGCAGGAGGTGGCGGACGCTATCGCCTCCGGCGAGGCGGGGCAGAAAGTGCTGATTTTGGCCCACTTGCTGCGGCCGAAGAAGCAGGCCAATGTGAAGCTCAAGGAGCTGGTTCGCCAGGGCTATTTCCGGCGTTGGGAGAGCGAGGACGGCAAGGTCGTGCGGATGACGGGCTCGGATCGCTGGCTCGTGGCGCTCGATCCACTGCCTTTGGTGCTTGGGCGCTTTCGCGCGGACAAAGGTGCGACGGCACGACTGGCGGGAGCGATCGAAGAGGCGTTCGCGCTCACCGGTGGGCGGGTACAGATCCTCGACGAAGTGGCTGGCACCGTAACCCACTTCGGCCGCGCCCTGACTTGCACCACCTGCGGTGCCACCATGCCGCGTCCAGTGCCGGCGCTGTTCTCGTTCAACTCACCCCTCGGTGCCTGCGCCAGTTGCCAGGGCTTCGGCCGGGTGATCGGCATCGATCCCGAGCGGGTGATTCCCGATCCGTCGAAGTCCCTCGCCGAGCGCCCGATCGCGCCGTGGAACACGCCGGCGCACCAGGGGCGCTACCGCAAGCTGCTGCGCGCTTGCGAGGACGAAGGGATCCCCCTCGACGTGCCGTGGCAGGAGCTCAGCGAGGCCCATCGGCGGTTCGTGTGGAGCGGGCAAGGAGGTTTCACCAGCCTCGATCGATTCTTCAAGCGGCTGGAGCGCAAGATCTACAAGATGCACGTACGGATCCTGCTCTCCCGCTACCGGGCCTACAACCCCTGCCCGGACTGCGCTGGCAATCGACTCAAGCCCGAGGCTTTGGCGGTGCGCTTGCGCGGCAAAACCCTGCCCGAGATCACTGAGCTGTCGATCGAGCGCTTGCGCGCCTGGCTGGCCGAACAGACCTGGCAGCGCGGCGAGCGCAAGGTGGCGGGCTACTTGTTGGCGCAATTGGGCGAGCGCCTGACGACCCTGCACCGGGTAGGGCTCGATTACCTGAGCCTGGCGCGCCAGTCGCGCACCCTTTCGGGCGGTGAGGCGCAGCGCATCCAGCTCGCTGCGGCCCTCGGCTCGGGCCTCACCAGCACGCTCTACGTGCTCGACGAGCCGACCATCGGCCTCCATCCGCAGGACTCCGGACGCCTGGTCGAACTGCTGCGCGACCTCGCCGGACGCGGCAATACGGTGCTGGTGGTGGAGCACGACCGGACCCTGATCCAGGGCGCCGACCACGTGATCGACCTCGGGCCCATGGCGGGAGAGCACGGTGGCGAGGTGATCTCGCAAGGCACCCTGGAGGACGTGCTGGCCAGCGACACTTCGCTCACCGCCAGCTACCTGCGCGACGAGCCCAAAACGCGCTCCCGTCGGCACCTGGAGAGTTACCGGCGCGAGAACGGCATGGACGATCCGACCCGCGACGTGGCTGACTATCTGAGCGAACGCCCACGGATCGAGATCCTCGGCGCCTCGGCCCACAACTTACGCGGGCTCGATGTCGAGCTACCGCTAGCCAGCCTGGTGGCGGTAACGGGAGTCTCCGGCTCGGGCAAATCGACCCTGATCGATAACGTGCTTTACGGTACCTACCAACGCTCGCGCGGCGTGGTCGATGTCGAGCCCGGCGACTGCGAGGGCTTGGCGGGCCTCGACGATCTGGCCGACGTCACCCTGGTCGACCAGCGACCCCTGGGCCGCTCCAGTCGCTCGAATCCGGTGACCTACATCAAAGCCTACGACGAGATCCGCAAGCTCTTCGCCGCCACCGAGGCAGCCAAGGAACGCAAAATCGAGGCCGGGCATTTCTCTTTCAACCTCGATCGTGGCCGCTGCCCCGAATGCCGCGGCACTGGAGTGCTGGAAGTCGACATGCAGTTCATGGCGTCGGTCACCGTGCGCTGCGACACCTGCGAGGGGCGACGCTTCAAGCCCGAGGTGCTGGCGGTGGCCTGCCGCGGGCGCAATATCGCCGAAACGCTGGAGCTCACGGTGGAAGAGGCGCTCGACATCTTCCATGATCGCAAGCGCTTGTGCCGACGCCTGCAATCCCTGGTCGATGTCGGTCTCGGCTACTTGCGCCTGGGCCAACCGACCTCGACCCTTTCCGGCGGCGAGGCCCAACGCCTCAAACTGGCGAGCTTTCTCGACCGGCCGGCCTCGGAGGAACGGCGCCTCTTCCTCTTCGACGAACCCACCACTGGCCTGCACCTGGCCGACATCGATTCGCTCTACCGCACCCTGCGTCGGCTGGTGGAACGCGGTCACGGCGTGGTGGTGGTCGAGCATGCTACGGACCTCATCGCCCGCGCCGATTGGATCGTCGACCTCGGCCCTGGCGGTGGCGTGCACGGCGGGCAGCTTCTGTTTTCCGGACCGCTGCCGGACTTTCTCGACGATGTGGAGAGCCCTACCGCCCACGAGCTGCGCCAGCATCTGAAGTGGCGACGGCGGCGGAAGAAGGCCGCGGTGGCCGGGTGACTCGCGAACGCTGGCTCTTGGCCGCCATCCTCGGCGTGGGCCTGCTACTGCGCCTCACCTACCTGCTGGAGATCGTTCGCACACCGGACTTCGACCTGCCGCAATTCGAGGCCCAGTACCACGACTATTGGGCGCGGGCTTTGCTCTCCGGTGATTGGACGCCGCCTGAAGGCGTCACCGATCCGGAGATCCCACAACGCCCCTACTTTCGCCCGCCCGGATACCCCTTCGTCCTAGCGGGGATTTACAGTGTGGCCGGCCCAAGTTATCTATGGCCACGGGTCCTGCAGATGCTCTTGGGCTTGGCGAGCTGTCTGCTGCTCTTTTCGCTGACCCGATTCGCCTTTGGAACACCCCCAGCCCTGTTCGCTGCCGCGTTGGCAGCGGTCTACTGGCTCTTCATCTTCTTCGAGGGTGAGCTGATGGCGGTGGGCCTGCTGATCTTCCTCTTGTTGGCGATACTGCGGCTGGCGGCAAGCTGGAGCCAGGCCTTCACGGTCCAACGGGCCTTGGTGACTGGGTTGCTGCTCGGCGTCGCTGTTCTGGTGCGCCCCAACGCCGCAGCCTTGGCGCCGGTCCTGGTGCTGTGGGCTGGCTGGCTGGCCTGGCGACGGGGTGGAC
>JBCCGX010000724.1:0-5358 GCA_039029035.1 Acidobacteriota bacterium
AGCCGGTGAGCCGGCGCCAGAGGCGAACGAGCAGGTCCGGCCCTTCGCGGCGCTCGATCTTGCGCGGCGGCTCGGCGACGAACTGCTTCTCGAGCTCGCGCAAGAGGGTGCCGATGCCCAAGGTGCGGTTCCAGTTCTCCAGGCTGTAGAGCCCTTCGATCCGCGGACCGCCGCGACCCCACGACCACTCCAATGGCAGCTCGAGCCGCGGCGGAGCGCCGGGATAGCTGCCGTCGAGGTAGATAGAAACGGGGACTCCATGGACCCTGGCGGTGAGGATCGTCTGATCCGCCACCTGGCTGTGCCGGATGGCGAATCGGCCGAGGTCTGGTAGCTCCCGTTCGAGCGCCGCGGGGATAGTGCTGGCGGGGATAGTCCTCATGGCCACTTGGCGAGATCGGTCGACAGTTTCTCGAGCCGCTGCACCGCTTGGCGCATGTCTTCGAGCTCCGGCACCACCTCGAAGGGCGACGGGCGATTGCCCTCGTCCGATCCGTCGAGGCATTGCAGCAGAATACGGTAACGCTCACGCTCCTGGCGGCCACCCGGCCAGGGCAACGGATCGGCGATCGCCTGCGTCAGAGCGCGTGGTCCGTTGGAGCTGAAGCCGAACGCCTTGCCGCTCTCAAAGTCCACCGCAGCAGCACTCTGCAGATCTTTGCTACGCCCGAGCAAGCGGCTCAGGACGCCGACACGGTGCCACGAGTCCGGCGCCACGCCGGCCAGGCCGAGGACCGGCTCACGGTAGTCGGAGAGTTCGGTGCCGATCGCCATGTGCAGTTGATGCAAGCGTTCGAGGGGCAACAAACCCAAGGCCGGTCGCAGGAGATCGAGACCACGCGACAGGTCGCCCAGGTAGAGCTCCGTCGTCTCTTCGATCAGCGCCGCGGCGACCCGCGAGTGGAAATCGCCCGAGCGCTCGAGCTCGACACGGAAGAGGGCATAGGCCTCCGGCGAGGAGTGGATCGACTGCTCGGCCGCCCGACTTTCGAGACCACCGAGCTCGGCGGCGAGGTCACCGCTCTCGGGACGACAGCCTTCGAGGGCTTGCCAAACCGCGGTCAGGTCGCGCAGCGGCCCTTGCATCTCTCTCTGTTCGAGCAGGCAGCCGATCGCCCGCAACACCGGTCGATCGTATTCGTCGACATCGCCACGGTTGAGAATGGTAGAGATCAGGGTCCGGCCACTAGTCAGCGGCGCGATCTTCCAGGCTCGGAAGTCGACTCGGCCGGTGGCGTCTCGCGGCGGCGACAGCGGGAAGGCAGCGTGCGCCACTTCGCGTGCTTCCTCGTCACCCAGCGGTCCGGCTGTCGTCACCTCGCCCTGGAACAACAGCGTGATCAGAGATGCCATCGGAGACTCCTTCGGTCGCTCAATCTTTGGGTACGGCGTTCACGGCGTGGACCAGGTCCGACAGCAGGACATCGATCCCCAGACCTTCGAGGACCGAGTCCATCTCCCAGCCAGCGCATTGGACATTGTAATGGCGTACGTTGATCAGCTCGCCACGCAGTTGTGCCAAAGGGATCGCCATACCGCGGCGAAAGTGCTCGCGCACCTCCGCCGAATCGAGACCGTGCAGATCGGGTTTGCTGAAAACGAAGAAAATCGGCTTGTGCGCCATCACCGCGTTCATCTTGGAGGCCAGGAGGATACCGGTCATGATCGGCTTGATCTGATCGGCGAAGGCGGTCCAGATGTGCTCCTTGGAGCCCGAGGCGAAGGCTTTCTGCTTGTCCCGCACCAGGTCGATGATGAAGATGAAGCCATCGCAGCTCGATAGCAGTTGGGCGAACTTCTCGAGGATCTGCCGCGTCGGCCCCGCCTTCCAGCTGGCGAGGTTGGGGTTCACCCGCAGCTCGTCGACCAGGGCACGGAATTGCTTGCCCGGGATGTCTTCCGACGACAGGATCATGTCGACCGCGGTGTGCCCGCCATCGGCTTCGGGCACGCTCTTGATGAAGAGCTCGAACTGCTCGAAGCCGGCGCTTGCCGGCAAGGGTCGCCCGGCCGCGACATGGCTCAGCAGCTCGCTGAAGAGGTTGCTGCTACTCATCGAGATATGGCCCATGCCGTGCAGCGACACGTATTGCCCCAGGGTGAGGATCAAGGAGCTCTTGCCGCAGGCCTCGACCCCGAGAATGGGAATCTTCTTGCGCTGACCGGCCCGTGGCTCGAGCTTGTTTCGCAGTTGACCCCAAAAGCTCATGCCGCCTCCTCTTCCGACACGGTCGGCGTCGCAGCGAGCAGCTCGTCCAGCGGGCGCCACATCGACTCGAAGAACTGCTGCCAGTCGACGCGTCCGCTCATGTCGTGGACGAAGGCACACCGGGCGGACTCCAGGGGCAAGGCGTCCGGGACATCGTCCAGGCGGGCCGCAGCAGAGCGATCGATGCGGAGTCTCCTCAGTGTCAGCGGTGCCTCGGCGACCTGCTCGAGCCGAGCGGTCAGCTTGCGGGTCGCCGGTGCATCGTGCTGCGGCTCTTCGAGAATCATCATGCCGTCCAGGGCCCGGACCATCAGGCGGAGCTGTCCCGGCTCGAGCTGGAGGGGTTGTGCCACCTCGACCAGGCGAATCTTGCGCCCGTCGGGCAGCTCGATACTGAGGCTTTCCGATTGGTGATTGTTCCGCATTGTACCCAGCAAACGTTGGGACTGGATGTCGTAGGCACTGTCGAGCACCCGCAGATGCCCCAGATAGGAGCCGATATAGGCCAGACAAGAAAGAAACGCGGTCGGCCGG
The DNA here is from genome assembly GCA_039029035.1 of Acidobacteriota bacterium. Classification (GTDB taxonomy): domain Bacteria; phylum Acidobacteriota; class Thermoanaerobaculia; order Multivoradales; family J023; genus JAAELT01. The sequence continues at coordinate 2,744 of JBCCGX010000724.1, forward strand.
CCGGACGGCGGCAGGAGGCCGATCACTTGCACCGAAGACTTGTGCCGGTTCACCCGGCGGACGCCGGCGAGGGTCATCAGCCAGCTGGCGGCGGAGCCTCCGGCGAGCAGAACGGGCTCGATGCCGCCGAGGAGCTGGAGACTCTCGAACAGCGGCGCGGCGAGCTGGTAGGTCTGCATCAGGCTTTCGTAGGCCATCGCACCGCCGGAACCGAGACCCAGCCAACCGGCACACTTCAAGCCGTCCAGCCGCCCCCTCGGCGGGGCTTCCACCGCCCGCTCGCCACGCCCCACCAGCCAGTAGGTCTGCGCTCGGCCTTGGAGACGCGAGACCGTATAACCCACCGGGGTGAGTGACACCTCGGTGCGATGGAACAGGTAGCGATCGCTCGCCAGGCGGGCCTCGGACTCGATCGCCAGGCGGGTGCTCTCGGCCCGTTTGGCAACCTCTCGACTTTCGGCGGTTTCGAAGCCGAGGTGGCGAGCGACCTCGGCTGGCTGCAAGGACGCTACGCGGTCCTTGTCGATCGCCAGCCACTCACCGAACGGCCTGACCAGGCGCGGCTTCTCCTGGACCGCAGGGTACTCGTCGGCCGAGCGATTCTCGACCAGCCAGCGGTAGATCTCGCTCTCCCAGCTCGCCAGCTGGCCTTCGCCGCGGCAGCTGCCGCAGGTAACCCGGCAGCGACCACGGCAGCGATCGCAACGCAACCGACCGTCACCGCCGCAACGCCGGCAACGGCCGCTATCGCTGCGACCGGAGCCACGGCAGCGCCGGCAACGGGTTCGCCCCTGCCCCGAGCACGTGCGGCAACGCACTTCCCCCGTGCCTTGGCAGGTGGTGCAGAGGTAGACCCGCAGCGTCTTCTCCAGCGGGAACTCTTCCCGGCGGCGCTCGAAGTGACCCTCGCGCGGCCGATTGGGCCGCGCGACGTCATAGAACTTGACCTTGTGGCGCCGCGAGGCGGGCACCGTTCGGCTGAGTCGCTCGACCCTCTCGTGCTGCGATTTGACCTCGATACGGGCCGCCGCCGATTCGACCAGCTGCTCGACCCCGGCCGCGAGCAGCGGCTCGTCGACGAAGACGAGGCGCCGCAAGGCGGACTTGTCCCGGCTGCGGGCGGTCAGGAGATAGCGGAAAAGGACGTCGGACATGGCGAAACCCGTCTGAGCTCTCTCCTTATACGGATGGCGGCAACGGATTCTTCAGCCAATTTGGGCGAAGCCTTCTTGGCGAGCTGCGTGCTCGTTCCTCAGGGCCTCGCTTTAGGTCGCAGAACCGCAGGATGCGCCTGGGAGGATAGCCAGGGTTCGGGCTGCTCGCTATCCTAGGGCCGCCTCATTTCCCTCCAAGACATCCCTTCTCATGAACGTCCAAGACGCCACCCGCCGATTCCTGCACTCCAGTGGAGCAGCCCTATTCTCGCAGTTCTGGCGTGTGGGGGTGACCTTCGCCACGATGATGCTCTTGAAGCGTCTGATCCCGTCGGGGGATTGGGGTTTATGGAATTGGGCCTTGCCCCTGTTCCTGATTCTCGGCGCCCTGCGTGACCTCGGCCTGGTGTTCCACGTCGTGCGGGTGAAATCGCGGCCCTACGGCAACCTGTTGGCTTTGGAGCTGGTCTGGGGCAGCGCGCTGGTCGCGCTGGCGTTCTGGGCCGCGCCGCTGATGGCGCGCGGCTATTCAGAGCCGCATCCGGAGATTCTCTCGGTGCTCCGTTTCCTCACCGTCTTCCTCTTCTTCGAAGGGATTGCGACGGTGCCGCGAGTCTACTTCGAGGGCGAGCTACGGATCGAACGCGCGGTGGCGCCGGAGCTGGCCCGCAACCTGTCCATGGCGCTGATCTCGGTGGGCCTCGCCTTTGCCGGCTACGGCCTGTGGAGCCTGTTGATCGGCCACGTGGCCTCGGCCGGGCTCTACGCCATCATGCTGTGGTGGCGCGCCTGGGGTGATATCCCCCTCGAGTGGCACCGCGGCGAGATGTGGCCATTGATCCGCGACAGCTTGCCCCTGGCATCGATCTGGTTCCTGACCATCCTGGTACGCCACGTCGACCCGTTGATCCTCGGCTTCCGCTATGACGGCGAAGTGGTGGGCAACTATGTCTTCGCCTACGAGAACGCCTATCGGGTGTCGGAGATCGTCTTCCCAGCGGTGGCGCGGTCGTTGTACCCGGCCCTGGTGGCGTTTCGGGACGAGGTCAAGCGGCTGTTCGAAGCCTTTTCCCTGGCGACGCTCTTTCTGCAGGCGGTCGAGATCCCGGTGGCCTACTTTCTCTTCCTCAACGCCGAGCTGACCTTGTTGATCCTCGGCGGCGCGCAGTGGGTGGAAGCGCCCACCTACCTGCGCATCTTGTGCTTCGCACCGCTGGTCGACCCTTTCAGTCGCCTGGGCGGCGAAATCCTCAAGGTGCGGCATCGCGATGGTTTGTGGATTCTTTGTGCCGTCATCTCCCTGTTGACCTACCTCATCGGCGGGATTTTCTGGACCAGCGCCATCGGCCCGATGGGCATGGCACTGATCAACCTGCTACCCCTTGGGGCCGTCTTCATGGCCTGGGGCCTGTACCAGGAAGCGCCGGATGGGTTCCGGCGCCTGATGAAGCGCCTGGCGTA
>JBCCGX010000725.1:0-5349 GCA_039029035.1 Acidobacteriota bacterium
GCGATGCCGCCCAGTCGCGGTGCCGGCTCGACCAGCACCAAACGCTCGAGCCCCATGTTGGCCATCGCCCGCGCCGCGGCTCCGATATTGCCCTCTTCGCGTGGGCGGACGAGTATCACGGCGGGCGAAGTCATGGTGGGTCTCCGGCAGACCTTGACAGGTGAGGCGAGGGGCGTTCCAATGCTACCAGTCCGTGCGTCGCCCCCATCAGGGTCTGAAGCCATCGTCGAAAGGAGTGCCTAGGGATGTCTCCGCAAGCTCGGCCGCGTGCCTATCTGATCTTCACCGGTTCCGGTCCCATCCTGGCCCTTTCGTCCTACCCCAAGCTCACCGACGAGCGCCTACTCGAGAAGCTGCGTTTCAAGGGTATCGATAAGTTCATGGCCTACCAGGTCGACCTGGATGCGGTCGAGAAGCGCTATCCACAAGCCTTCGACAGCGTCCTGGGAGATTTGCAGAGCGTCGAGGACATCCGGGTCCTAGACTTCAACGGCCATCAGATCATGGCCAATTTCTCGCTGCAGGAGCTCGGCGACCCAATCAAGTTCGGCGCGTAGCGGAGGGCGAGCGCAAGGCGAAGCCCGCGGCCTGTAGGAGGCGATAGGTGAGCGGCAGCGGCAGGCCGACCACATTGCTGTAGTTGCCCGTGATCGCTTCGACGAACAACGCCCCCAAACCCTGAATGGCATAGGCCCCGGCCTTGTCGAGCGGTTCGCCGCTCCCGACATACCAGGCGATCTCCGCCGTGGTGAGCTCGGCGAAGCGGACCCGGGTGCGCTCGACACCGATCTGCACGCCGCCGGACGCCAAGACGGCAACACCGGTCAAGACCTCGTGCTCGCGCCCGGCAAGCCGTGCCAGCATACGGCTCGCGTCGTCGTCGTCGCGCGGCTTGCCCAACAGATCGTTGTCGACAGCCACGATGGTATCGGCCGCCAGCACCACCGCTTGCTGCGAGTCGTCGAGCTGGGCGCCCACGGTTCGCGCCTTGCTTTCGGCCAACCGACGAACATAGGGCTCGGGCAGCTCGCCGGGCACGGCGGACTCGTCGATATCGGCCACATGGATCACCAGCTCGACGCCGAGCCCTTCGAGCAACTCACGCCGGCGCGGCGAGCCGGAGGCGAGGACCAGCTGTCGGCCGGCCTCAGGAACCGCCATCAAGGATAGTAGCCTCGGATGGTCTTGGCCTCGAGGCCCCGACGGTGCATCTCGACCTCCACCTCGCGGAAGTCGTCGCCCTCGGAGCGCGAGGACTGGTAGGCGATGAGATATTGCGACCGCAGCTCGATCTGGATCGAGTCGTACACTCGTTGCAGGTGGGAGGAACGATCGATGAAGTAGCACTCACCGCCGGTCTCGCGGGCCAGGCGCTGCATCTTCATGCGCACCTCGCTCTTCTTGCTCTGCAGGTTCAGGCCGACGATGTAGATCGCCACCCCGGTGCGTCGGGCGAAATCGATCGCGTCCTCGTAGGTGTAGGTGCTGTTCGAATCCTCGCCGTCGGTGAGGACGACGATGGCCCGTTTACCCTGCAGGCCGCTGAAGTAATGCAGGGAGAAGATGATGCTGTCGTAGAGCGCGGTTTCGCCGTCGGCGACCAGCTCGGCCAGGCCGCCCGCCAATACTTCCTGGCTGTTGGTGAACCGCACCACCAATTGCGGCTCGTCGCTGAAGGTGATCAACGCCGCCCGATCGCGCTCCGACAGGACGCTCTCGAAGAAGCGGTGGCCAGCCTTCTTGACGTCGGACAACGAGCTCATCATCGACAACGACGTGTCGAGCACCAGGCCGGCACGGATCGGCAGGTCGCGCATGGTCTCGAAGCGGCGAACATCTTGCCGCTCGCCGTCCTCGTGCACGGTGAATTCGTCCATCGCCAGGTCGTCGATGAACTCACCCGAGCGATCGACGACCGTGGTGTAGAGCTCGACGAATTGCACCTTCAGATTGTCGATGTAGTCCGGCGCGTTGATGATCCGCACATCCTCGGCTGCGTCGCCGCCGCGTAGATGGGCGACGGCACGGATGTAGGAGATCGCTTCGTCGTCTTGCAACAGGATCGGTTGCTCGAAGGGCGGCTGATGGAGCGTCGCCAGCAGGGTCTCGTTGAGGAACAGCTCGACTTTCTCCAGATCTTCGCCTTCCGGCACCTCGACCTCGACATGGGCGCGCACGCTCGTGGTGTAGCGTTTGCCGCTCTGCGGCTCGAGCAGGCGCACGGCGAAGCGGTGCGGCCCGGCGTTGATCGTCACCTCGTCGACCGCCAACGGTTCGCCTGACTCGTCGAGGGCCACGACGCGCAGGCTGTGGGTTCGCGGCCGGTCACCGAGGTTGAGCTCCACGCTATAGGGCGGACGGCTCTTGCGCATCACCGGCTGGCCGTTGAGTTCGAAGGCAACGCGGGCGATGCCCTCGCCGCGCGCTTCGGCCCGTACCCGCAACTGGCCGACGGTCAGCATGTCGGGCAGCGGCAAGATCTGGACGGTGTGATCACCGGTCGAGATCGAGGCATTGGCCTCGGCCAGTTGCCCATCGAAGGCTGAGAGCTCGCCCCGCGCCGACGGGTCGGTCGGGCTCGCGTCGGCGATCGAGGACGGCGCAGGGCTCGGCGCCGGAGTCAACGACGCGGGGGCGACCGACGTCGGGCTGGCCGCCTCGGTGCCCGTTGCAGTAGCAGTGGTGTGGCCGTTGGTCGAAGCCGTCACGACCGGCGGGCTGCTGCGCTCGATACTTGGCACCTCGAGCGCCCGCGCCTGGCGAAAGACCCGTTTGGAGTTCAGATCTTCGACCTTGACGATCAGTCGGTACTCCCCGGGCCTCAGGTAGCGTTGCACCACCAGCGGAATCAGTTCGTCGATCTGGTCGACCGGGAAGTTGAAGGTGTAGCGGAAACGGTCGAAGAGCTCGCCCTTGCGCAAAATCTCGCCGTCGATGAGCAGATTGTAGGACTGGTACTCGCCGATCTGGGACGTGTCCGCCGCACTCTTCGGCACCGCGATCACCCCTTGGACGACCGTGCGGCTTTGGTTCCGACCGGGGAAGCTGAGATGGAGCTCGCCGTCCAGCGGCTCGACGTCGGCGGCAACGTCGGTCGAGCGTGCGGCGAAAGTCTGCACCCATTCGTCGCTGGGCTTCGGCAGCAACATGTCCTTCTCGCGGATCCGCGTCAGATCGAGTGTCTGCGCCAGGGCGGAGAGGATGTCGTCGCCGCGCGCACACTCGCGACCCAGCATCTGCGCCAGCCGCCGCTCACCGGCGCCGAAGGCCTGGCCGGTCATGAACAGGCGCGACAGACCCTGACTCGGCTCCCACTGGCTGTGCGCGCCGCGGCCGCGCTTGTCGAGGCCGACGAACACGAGGGTGAAGTAGCCTCGCACCCGATCGCTGCCGTCGACGTACTCCCAGACTTCCAACGGCCGGATCAGCTCGGGGCAGCTGAAACGGTTGCGCCGCGTCGGCTCGCCGAAATAGAACAGCATCTCCGCCCGCACACTGGTCAGATCTTCGAACAGCTCACGCGCTTTGGCAGCGCGCTGCGTCCAGGCCTCCTGCAGCTCGTTGCGGGTGGTGCGGGTGAAGGGATCACGCACGCGCCAGAAGCTGCGGATGAAATTGTCGCGCTGGTAGTTCTCTTTGATCCCGAGGAAGACCTCGCGCTCGGCCTCGGTCATCAATAGGGAGACTTCTTCGAGCCAGCTCTGATAGCGCTCCGGCAGAGCTGTCGAGGCAGTAGATGCCGGCGCATCCGCCGACGATGCTTCGGAGGCCGGTTGAGCTTCGGTGGATTCAGGCGAGTCGGCCGCGGCATGGAAGACGAGCAGGCCGAAGAGGGCCAGTGCTCCGGCTATCACCCACCGCCAGCCGGTGGCTCTTGCCACAGGGCCCCTCACGGGCGAGACACAGACTCCATGGTTGACTCGGACGGCATCGCTTGACTCGTTGGGCGTTCGGAAGGCTCCATAGCGTCGAGGTCCAAGGACAAATCCTACGCTGAACCGCGTCCTGTGGCCACGGCCCAGGGACGAGTGCACGTCTTCAGACTACGGACCGTAACGATATCACTCGGGTCGCCGGGGGATCCCTCCAACACCCACATTCTGGACCGCAGCGATCGGCTCGCCGTATAGTCGGCGCCCGTCGACCCCTCAGATCACCCGGGTGTCGCGACGGCTACCCCATGCACCTGATCGAACGGATACCTCCCTTGCGACTCGCCGCCTTGGCCCTCTGCCTCGGTTGCACGACTCCGAACGACGAACCCTTTCCGATCCTGCAGTCGTCTGGCCCGATCCACCTCGAAGCGCAGCTCGAATCCGCGCGGATCGAGGGTGCCGAGATCCCCGAGGGGATTCCAGAGGCGCGCGACTGGCGTTTCGACGCACCGAACCCCGACTGGCAGCCCGTGTCGGATCCGACGACCGTCCTCCAGCTGGCGTCGAGCGACGCGGCGCCGGACGCGCTGCACATCGACCTGAGCCCGGCAGTGGGCTCGAGTCGCCGACTGTGGGGCGCGGTCTACACCGAGTTGACTAACGAGACCGAGGCGACCGGCTGGCATCCAGGGGATTGGGACGTCGTGCTGTTGCGCGCCCGTTCCACCGGCGGGCTGCGCAAGATCGGCATCAAGTTCAACCGCCAGGGCAACGGGGCCGACGAAGAGGCCTGGCAAGTGCATGCCGAGGAAGTCGACGCGATCAACGACGGCTTGTTCCAGAGCTACCTGATGCGCGTCGACATCAAGGTCGGCAAGAAGGTCGACATCTGGCAACAGCTGGCGATCCACTTCTACACTGCCGAAGCGACGCCGGCGACCCTGGAGATCGAATCGGTTCGGGTGATCCCGAAAGCCGCCCGCTTCTTGGCTGCTCCGACAGGGAGCGAGCTCGAGGGACGCGATGGCGAGTACCGTCGCGTCCTCTACGCCCACGCGCCGGCACGCTTGACCTATCGCCTACAAGTACCGTCGGGCGGCCGTCTCGACTTCGCCATGGGCGCCTCGAGCGAAGCCACGCCGGTGGCCTTCGAGGTCCTGGCCAAACCCGACGGTGGAGCCTCCGAAGTGCTGTTCGCCGAGAGTTGGAGTGACCGCAATCGCTGGGGGCAGCGTCAGGTGAACTTGACCGCCTATGCCGGCCAGGTCATCGATCTCACTCTCGTGGCTGAAGCCGCTGGTGCCGACGCTGAGGGCGATGGCACCGTCGCCCTCTGGGGTGCACCGACAGTGAGTGGCCGACTCGCCGAGGACGATATAGCCCAGGGGAAGCCCAACATCATTCTCTACGTCATCGATGGTGGTGGCGCCGACTACATGAGCACCTACGGCTATTCGCGCCCAACGACGCCGAA
>JBCCGX010000726.1:0-5348 GCA_039029035.1 Acidobacteriota bacterium
CGGAGGCAAGACGCAGTAGGTTGCAGCGTAGTCGATCGAGCATGGCGACGGAGCGTAGTCTACCCCCGGTGGCGTCGCCAGTGGGAAGAGTCGGATCTTGACCGAATCGTTACCGATCGCAAGCCCGGCCCACGGGACGCGCGCTGCCGCGTCCCGTGGCCGCGGTCGAATCACTCGCCGACGGTCGAGTGGCCCTGGTCGCCCGAAGTTGACCGTTGGGATCCGTTGCTGGTCGACTCTTCAGATCGGCTCTCCTCGGGTGTCGTCGCCGTGGCCGCCTCGTCGGTGCTGGGCGAGCTAACGGAGGTGCTGTCACCGGTGATATCGATCGGCATCGGGATGGGGATCGGGACCGGGGGCGGGTTGACTTCACACCCACAAGCCGAATTGCCGCCCACGGTCACGTGGGCGACACAGGTGCCTGCCACGCCACCGATGGTGCACGCAGCACCGACCGCCAGACCGATGCAAGCCGGTGCGCTGAAGGTGTTGCCGACCCGGTCGACGCAGGCCGCTTCGGCTGGCAGCGCCAACACGAAGAGCACCAGGATGGCTGCGATGATCGGCTGCCAGGCCCAGTTGTGGCTTGCTCTCATAGCTGTAGTCTTCTGCGGCATCCTCAACCTCCTTGGGTTTCGTGCACCCGGCTGAGCGTCCGGATCGGGCGAGTCGCCGGATGCGTTGACAGTTGGCCGAATCGAGCCGCGTCTGCCAACCGGACCCACGACGAGTCCGGAGGAGATCTGTAGTTTGTGGCTCGAAAACTGACCGATTAACTGGTACGCGCAATCGGCTCAGTTTTGGTATCAGCTGTCGCCAAGATCGCCTCGGTCGGTCTGAGCTTCGCGGTCTCAGGCTTTGTCCGGCTCGACTTCGAGCAGCCCGAAGCCGGTCCGTTCGAAAGTCGCGGCCAGCACTAGGGAGAAGACTGGGCCGCCCATGCAGAACAGGGCCCAGGGCAGGTATTCGAGGGTGGGCACACCGAGGGTGGTGGCCATGAAGACCGCCGAGACGGTCCATGGCATCAGGGGCTCGACGATGGTCACCGAGTCTTCCAGCGAGCGCGACAGGTTCTGCGGCGCCAGGTTGCGGTCGGCGAAGGCTTTCTGGAACAGCCCGCCGATCACCAGGGCGGTGACGCCGCCGTGGCTGGTGAGGGCGATCATCACACTGCCGGCGGCCATGGTGGCGCAGATCAAGCCGAAGGTTGAGCGCACCGCGGCGAGCATCCGGCGGATCAGCAAGTCGAGGGCGCCGGAGGCGTCGAGGGCCCCGGCGAGGAGGAAGGCGGCGAGGACGACCAGCAGGGTGCCGACCATCGAGTCGAGCCCGCCGCGGTTGACCAAGGCCTGGAAGGTCTCTCCGAGGCTGCTCGGCTCGAGCCCCAGAGAAGCTGTCATACCGACGTCGAAGCCGCGCACGGCGGTGACCATCGCGTCCTCGAGCGAGAAGCCCTGGTGCCATACGGCGAGTAGGGAGGCGACGAGGGACGACGAGGCCATGGCGATCACCGGCGGGGTTCGGCGCAGGATACCGAGCACGACGATGACCGGAGGCAGCAGGGCCCAGGCGTCCAAGGCGTAGACCCGGTCGATGTCACCCAACAGCTCGACCGCTTTGGGTGGTAGCCCCTCACCGCCGACGCCGGTCCAGTGCGAGGAGACGGTGAAGACCACGGTGGCGACGACGAACGACGGCACCGAGGTGTAGAGCAGGTGCCGGATGTGGGCGTAAAGATCGGCCCCGGCACCGATGGCACAGATATTGGTGGAGTCCGAGAGCGGCGACAGCTTGTCGCCAAAGTAGGCGCCCGAGACTACCGCCCCGGCGGTGGCGGCGAGGGGCGCGTCGAGCGCCGCGGCCATGCCCATCAGGGCGACGCCGAGGGTGCCTGCCGAGCCCCAGGAGGTCCCCGTCGCCAGGGACATCACCGCGGTGGCGAGGAAGGCGGTGAGCACCAGATACTGCGGATCGACCAGCTCGAGACCGGTGGCGACGAGCAGTGGGATGGTGCCGCTCGCCACCCAGGTGGCGACCAGCATGCCGATCGCCAGCAGGATGAGGATCGCCGGCAGCACGGCCGCTAGCTTGTCGCCGGTGGCGCGCTGCACATCGTCCCAGGTCTTGCCTACCCGCGCCGCGACGGCGCTGGCCACCGCTGCGGCGCCGAGCATGACCAGCACCAGCAACTCGTTGCCGACATCGAGGGTCGTCGCACCGGCAATGAACAGGCCGAGCATCGTCACCAGGGGCAGGATCGCGGCCCCGAGTGTGAGCGGTCGCACGGCGTGATCTTGGGCCAGAGGAGCCTTCTGTTTGAGTGATGCCATTGTGTTAGGCTATTTCACTGGGCAGCGCATAGGCGCTGGTGAGTTAGACGACGATCGTAGCCATGAATGGAGGTTGGTGATGAGATCTATGCAAGTCTTTGGCGCGTCATTGGTCGTTTTGCTGTTGTCCGTCGCTGTCGGGGTGCCGATTGGGGAGGCGGATGCGAAGGTTGCCGTCGCCATCGAGCCGCCAGCTGTGGTGGACCTCGGGCTGTGGGAGGACCAGAGCAAGTCGCTGACGTGCCGCGAGGATTCGTCGGCTGCCGGGTTCCTGCGGCCGCAGAGCGAGGGGGTGCTGTGCCGCACGGACCCCTGCTTTCACCCCCTGATGTGTGCTTCGCCCTGCACCGCGTGTATCAGCGGCCGCTGTCGGTAGTGTAACCACGAGCACGTCGCCCTATGCGACTTCGGCGAGCGCCTGGTCGAGATCGTCGATCAGGCGCTCGGCAGGCTCCAGGCCGACAGACAGCCGGATCAGACCGCCCGGGATGCCGTGGGCCTGCAGCGTCGCGGTGTTGTCGCCCCGGTTGGGGGCGATCACGAGACTTTCCGGGCCGCCCCAGCTGACGCCGATGCGAAACAGGCGCAGGCGGTCGACCATTCCACGCACCGCATCGAAAGAGCCGTCCGCGAGCTCGAAACTGAACAGACCGGACGTCCCGCTCAGTGTGGTTGGAAGAGCTGGCTCGAGGCCGGGGTGCCACACCCGGCCAATCGCCGGATGTTGGGTGAGGTGACGGGCGATGGCCAAGGCGCTCTCTTGGTGTTGCCGCAGACGGATCGGCAGGGTTCGCAGGCCACGGACCACCAACCAGGCGTCGAACGGTGGCAAGATGCCGCCGAGGAGGAGAAAGGCGCGGTAGAAGAGCTTCTCGAGCAGCTCCGACGAGCCCACCAGCGCGCCGCCGATCACATCGCTGTGCCCACCGATGTACTTCGACAGGGCGTGCAGGACCAGGTCGAAGCCCAGCGTCAGCGGCTTTTGGAGCAGCGGCGTCGCCCAGGTGTTGTCGATCGCGGTGAGGATGCCCCGCCCCCTGGCGAGGGCGGTCAGCGCCTCGAGGTCGAGGGTTCGAAACAGCATGGTGCCGGGGCTCTCACACCAGATCAAACGGGTCGTTGGCCGCAAGGCGTTTTCGATCGTTCCGAGCTCGAGATCGAGCACCACGTCGTGGGTGATGCCGAAGCGCTCGAGCTCGGCAGCGAGCTGCAGCGTCGGCCCGTAGACCTGGTTGACGAACAGCACGTGGTCGCCGGCCTCGAGCAGTCCGAGCAAGGCGGCGCTGATCGCCGCCATACCCGAGGCGAAGCACTTGCAAGCAGCACCGCGCTCGAGCGCCGCGAGCTGGTCTTCGAGGACCTCGACGGTTGGGTTCTGGCCGCGGGAGTAGACGCTGTGGCGATGCTCGGCGCCGAGTCCGGTCAGCAGGTCGTCGAGGGTCGGGAAAGCGAAGAGCGAGGTTTGAACGATCGGCGGCACGATGGGGGTGCCGGTGGGCTCCGGCGTCGGCGCTTCGGCGCCGACGCAGATCTCGACATCGCGCGGATCGAAAGCCATCGACAGGCCGGACCTGCGACTCTAGCCCTGCTCGCCGCTGGTGCTCGCGTCTTGGGCGGGCACACCGCTCTCGCCCGCTCCTTCGCTCGCTCCCTCGGCCGCGTCTTCCGGCCAGATGCCGATCTCGCGATAGTAGCGGATCGCACCGGGATGGAAGGGGGTGCCGGTATCGCGAACGACGTTCTTCTCCTGGATGGCGCGACCGGCAGGATGGCGCTCGACCACCGCGGCGCGGTTCTCGTAGATCGTCTTGGTGAGCTGGTACACCGTCTCTTCGGGCACGCTCTCGGCGGTGATCAGGTGCATCGAGCCGACGTTGAAGCCGGCGTAGTCGGAGTCCTGGCCGCGGTAGGTGTCGGCCGGAATAGTAGCCGGGGCGAAGAAGGCGTAGTCGTTGATCAGCCCGGCCTTGACCTCCTCGTCGAAGGGAACCAGGCGGATTTCCATCGAGCTCGCCGCCTGAGTGATCGAAGCCGTGGGCACAGCGCCGCCGAGGAAGGCGGCGGCAGCGGAGCCATCGGTCAACAGATCGACCGCCCCGGTCTGGGTGGCGTTGAGGGGGGTGAAGTCTTCGTAGGTCAGCCCGTGGGCCTCGACCAGGGGACCGACGAACATCTCGAAGCCGGCGCCGGCCGGCCCGACCACGACACGTTTGTCGCGCAGATCGGCAATGCTCTCGATACCCGAGTCTTGCTTCGTGATGAAGAGGGCGACGTTGGGGGCCAGGGTCATCACCGCGCGGATCGGATAGGCCTTGTCCCAGGTCGACTCGCCGCGTACGCCGAAGTAGGAGATGGCGGCGTTGGACAGGGCGAAGTCGAGGTCGCCCTGGATCAAGCGGCGAATGTTCTCGCGCGATCCGGCGGTGGCCTCGGCGGAAACGGTCCATTGCTCCACATGCTCGTCGGCGACGTCGGCCAGGGCGCTGCCGACGATGAAGAAGGTGCCGCCGGTGGGGGCGGTGCCGAAGGAGAGGAAGCGCTTCTCGGCGGCGGGCTCGGCGGTGCCGTCGGACGGCGTCTCAGAGGGGCCGCAAGCCGCCGTCAAGGCGAGGACGAGGATCATCAGCTGCAGACGAAGAGCTGTTTTCATCAGTTCGGTTCTCTCGAGGTTCTAGGATTGGCTTGGAGATCGGGCACCTGGCGTGTGCCCTGCTCTGAACGAGCGGGCACACGCGGGCGCACGGCTCAGAGTCGCGAGCTTACCAGTCTTTGCGCTGTGCCACTTTTTGAAACGTGCCGCGGAAGGCCTAACCCTTCTGCAGATCAGCCCAGGATCCGAGAACGTAGAGCGCCCGCACAGAGCCCCAAGGGATGGTCTTGCCGGGCGGCATCTGTTGCGGATCGAGCTCGATGCGGAAACCGCCGGCCCCGTCGTCGAGCTCGAGGCCGACGAAGACCAGGCCGCGATCGAGCAGCAGATGACGACCGAGCTCGGCCGAGTCGAAATCGCCGGGTGGC